>NZ_DGIC01000004.1:19729-36537 GCF_002392975.1 Candidatus Ruminimicrobiellum ovillum | reverse complement strand
CGACATTTACGGCAGATTTTGATTTGATATTTATAGACGGTGAAACAAAGTTCAGAATAGGTTTGGAAAGTTATATATTAGATGATAAGTTGGGAATAAGACTCGGCGGCAGAGAAGAAGCATTTGATATCGGTTTCGGATATGAGTTCACATTCTTGAACGATTCAACATTAGCAATAGATTATGCGTTTGAGTTGCCCTTTGAAATAGAAGAATCATACGGTTCACATTTTATAGCACTTTCGTTTAGATTCTAATTGATTTAAGATTATAATAACAAAAACGGGAAGAAAAAATCTTCCCGTTTTTTTATTGCTAAAGTTTTATATCTTGTAAAATATAGTTGAATTTTGTATAATAATCATATTAGCAAATTCTAAAAAAGATAATTGAATAAATGAAAAAAAATTTAGGTTTATTTTTTATTTCTTTTGCATTGCTTTTTTGTTCAAATATAATTTGTGCAGCGGTTATATCGTCGGGAACAGTTGGAACCGTAGATATCGTTGCGGATTTCAGTAACATGGGCTCGGTAGATTTTTCTTTTGAATTAAAAAATATCGCCGATGATTCAAGCACGGATACAATAAACTGGAAAATTCAGGATGTTGCTCTCAGACAAGATGCTCCTCAATGGAAGTGGTCAACAACATATGCCGTCGTAAAAGCTACGGTAACAGATCCTACGGTAAGTTATTACTTATATCAAAAAAATACCGAAAGCACGGTATACAAATCAACAGCAGCAAGAATAGTTCAAGTTTATACGTCGAGCGTAACATTTGCTCACAGCGGATTGGTTCATGAAGAAAAGCAAGGCGGTGACTACGGCGGATATATCGCATTGAGTTATTTCTTCTCGGCAAACAAATTATCAAGCTCGGAATTGCAACGTGAATATGATCCCGAAACTATGACACAGTCCGGTGATAAAGTTGCAAGATATTTTACCGACGAGGCGGATTATGTTGCTTATTATAACGGTACTGTTTTGAAAAGCGAGATAACAAGCACGGAATCAAACTTTAAAAGAGAATATGCCGTAATTGCTTGTGCAAGTGCCGGTGGTCTTGTTTTCGGACCTTATGGTGCAGACGGTAGTTTTGCTCCGTGGGCACCGAATGAAGTACAACGAAGTAAAACGGCATACATGTATTTCGGTGGAAACTTTATGAATGTATTCCGTGGCGACATTTTCGGTACGGATAAAATAGTTATTGAAAAGGTTGTTGAGTAATTATGAATTTTAAAAAGGTTTTATCATTATCATTTGTGTTCTTGTTTGCAACGGCAAGTGTTGCTTTTCCTGCCAACAATACAAGAAACGTTTATAGTGTTTATTCCGACAATTTTAACGGTGCACATTTTTATGGTGTCAATGATAATATTCCGGAAAGTGATACAGATGCAATAAAGTTTGATGTTTGGGAAGATCAGTGGACGCCGGGCGGAACAATGACGAGTGAATCGGTAGAAAGTTCGGCCGGAGACCTTGCGCCGGAAGGTAACCGTTATATGAGATTTAAATGGAAACAATATACATGGGCCGGTTGCGGGTATACTCGCAAAAAAGGCACAACAACCAATGCCAATATAGATATGTCCGCTTATGCAGGCGGTACAATTAAATTTTCTGTTCGTTCAACATCTTCTGCTGTTTTACAAAATTGCGAGATAGGTTTTAGTATTGTAAATAGTGGTACCGAGGTTCAAAAGTGGCAATATCTAAAAAATTTAAGTGGTTTTGATTCAACCTCAACAACTTGGCAAGAACTTACTTATAATATTCCTACGGGTACATCTTTATCTCAAGTCAGATCTTTCTTCATTGTCAGACAAACGGCAAATGTTGTTCAAAACGATACTTTAGATATAGATAATATTCGTTGGGTAAAAAGCGCTGAACCTGCGGAATTTTCAGTCATAAGAAAAAAAGTTTCCGATAATTCCGAAGTTTCAGATCAAACAACACCTATATCTTTTTCCGAAGACACTTTCGGACAAGGTTGGGCTGTGGCAGACCAATATTTGGAACTTGATATTGATGGCGATTTAGGTGGTAATAATTGGAAAGTAAGATTTTATACAAACAATGATAAAGAAGGTCTTTATAATATTGCAGACACAAGTGATGTTTTACCTACGGCATGGAAAATAAGTTGTTCAACGTTACCGTATACTAATTACGATGGCTCTGCAATTACCGATTATAATTCGTTGGAAATCGGTGAAAATTGGGCTCCGGACGGAGAAACATTATATGGCTTATACGATGCGGGAAAAGTTCGTGTGCTTGGTGAAGGTGCAAAAACTTGGTATCCTTGGTTTTTTGTAAAAGCCAAAGATGATTCTTCGCAAGCTTCGATAGTTTGGCAAAATGTTCCCGGTAATCCTTCACAATCCGGTTGTCATACTTTTGAAAATACCGATGCAGGCGGAGTAACGACACAATATTACGATGCTCTTACTGATTTTTATGAAAGGAAACCTAAATTGTTTTTTGCTTGTAATACAGGAAATGCGAAAGCATCAAAATATACGGCAAGTTTTATTATTAGTTTAAGTTATGAATAATTTTATGAAAAAATATATTCTTACTTTTTGTTTAATGTTTTTATGTTCTTTGTCTTTTGCTAATTTCTCGGTAACTCCGACGGTAGTTAATGTTTCGGGTGTGCCGGGGGCATCTTATGAAAATGTATACTTGGTTACAAATAAATTTGAAACGCCTATGACTTTTACCGTGACTTTATCTAACGGGAACTGCTTTTCCGAAAATGAAGGTGTGGATGTTAACGATTGGCTCAAAATTGAAAAAACGGAATTTTCGTTAAATCCCGGTGAAACAATAAAAGTTCCTTATGAAGTTACTATAAATGAAAAAATGAAAGGCTCTCTTTGCGGCAGAGTAAAATTTAGTGTAGATCAAAGTTCTATGATAAATCTTTCTATTTCGGTTCCTATATATGTTACTGTTGAAGGAACGGAAAACATAAATTTTGAAATAGAATCTTTAGATTTAGGTAAAAGCGACATAGACGAAAAATTTTATTATAGGATGACTATAAAAAATACCGGTAATGTTCATATAAGACATTCCGGAAAAATACAAATTTTCGATTCTAAAAAAACAAAAGAAATAAAAAATATTAATATAGAAGAAACTGTTCCTACTTTTTGTGAGAGTTCAAAACAGTTCGTTGATAGTATAGGAACATTGGAAGACGGAACATATGTTGCTGTTTTCACTGTAGAAGATTTAGGAAAACAGGCAACAAAAGAAATAAAATTTAAAGTTGAAAAAAATAATATAGAAAAAATAAAAAGTTTTTGGGAAAAGTTAAAAGCTAAATGGAAAGAGTTTTTAAAAATATTTCATTCTTAATAGTAATGTTAGCTTTGTCGGTATCGTGTTGTTTTGTTAATGCCTATGCGGCATCAAGCGAAACTTTTAAAACGATAACATCGGTTGTTGATTTTTCGTTTATAGAACCTGCAATCGAACACGAAAAAATAGATACCGTTTTGGCCAACGGAATTTTAAATGCAAAAGTTTATGCAAATTTCGGTGAAGCAACTTCCGGAAATGCTGTTTTGGAATATAAGTTGGATTCCGGTGAAGTTGTAGAGATAACAAAAACAGGTATAACGAACAGAAGAGATTTTTATATCGGGACACCGAAAGGCACGATAACAAAAGATAACAGTATTATAGAGTATAGAATTAAATGTGTGTTTGATGTAGATGGTTCGGAGTATGTCCGTTATGCTCCTGTAGAGGCATCATCCGAAACATTTGTTACGGTACAAGTCATAAATGTAATAGAAGGAAATATTGATGGTTCCGCGGGCGGAGAAATATCTGTTTTCTGCGGAGATCAATCCAAAGAAGATGACGGTTATGTAATAGTTTCTGTTCCCGAAGGTGCGTATAGCGGTGAACATAAGGTAACGGTAGACTTTTTGGAAGAATCTTCATCTTCAAGCGGTTCTTCTCAAGTAAGAGAAAATGTAATTTCAACTGTATCGCTTGATATTGAAGGAGTTTCCGAACTAAATAGTCCGATACTGATAAAAAATCTTCCTTTACAAAACGAAACACAAGCATCTAAATTTAGTTTGCAATATCAAAACGGAACAGAGTGGGAAAGTGTAACGGGTGCAAGTTTGTCTGTAGATAAAAAATATCAGGTATATACTTTTGCTGCTTCGGATTTAGGCTCTTATAGAGTTATTGAAAGTATTAAATTATCTGATTCAAGTTACAGACCTAAAAACAGAATAGTAGTAAAAGGTAAAATAGGTAACAGTTATCCGGGCTTTGAATTCAAATATTTGCAACAGGGTGACAGTATAACTATATACGATTTGAAAGGTAAAAAAATAAGAAAAATATCTGCTGACGGTTCCGATCCTACCGTTTGGGATGGCAGAAAAGATAACGGCGATTGGGCGGAAAGCGGAACATATATTTATCAAATTAAATTGAAGAGCGGCGGAGATGCAATAAGCGGAACAGTCGCTTTCGTTTGGTAAAAAATTGCTTAAAGCAATTTTTACAGGTGAAAAGGTGAACACGAATTGTTTTACAATTCGTTGGTGAAAGGGTGAAAAGTTTGTCATCCCGTACTTGATACGGGATCTCGCAGTTAAAACCTTTAAGCCATTCACCCGTTCACCCTTTAAGCTAAAAAACACGAGGTGTTTTTTTTGAAAAAAGTATTAGCAGTATTATTATTAACCATAGTTTTAACGATGAGCCAACATGCATATGCGGCTTTTGAAAGTACCTATTGGGGTGTAAGGGCATTAGGTATGGGCGGAGCATTTACCGCGGTATCCAACGATGCAAATGCACCGTTATACAATGTGGCCGGTTTGGGCTTTGTTGCACAAAGAGAAGTTACCTTGATGGGTTCAAGATTGTTTGCAGGTCTTGAAGGTGTGGAAATAGGAGCAAACTATATCGGTTATGTTCATCCTATAAACGCTAAATACGGTTCTATTTCTTTTGCATGGTCATCGGTGTCTACTCCGGGCTTAAGAAGAGAAGATTCTTTTAATATCGGTTATGCAAGAGTATTAAACGATATATTAAGATTAGATAAAGAAGTTGTTGAATTAAGTGCAGGTATAAATTTTAAGTATTTACTTCAGGAAGTAAAATTTGACGTATCGGAAACCGATTTACCGACATACAAAGGTGCTGCAACAGGCGATATCGGTATTTTGGCAATGTTTGCAAACGGTATAGGTGTAGGTTTCAGCAGTAAATATATAGTTCCCGCAGATATCGGATTTATGGAAAAAGATGAAGTAAAAAATATAAATGTAGTAGGTTTAAGTTATTACAGTGACGAGTTGCCGTTAATAAAAATACCTTATTTTACAGTAGCATTAGATGTAATGTTTAGAGATGACGAAACTTTTATAAAAGCCGGTGTGGAAAGTTATGTCTTGGATAGAAAATTGGCAATAAGACTCGGCGGCAGAGAAGAAGCTTTTGATATAGGTTTCGGATATGAATTCGCATTTGCAAACGAAACTAAATTAATAATAGATTATGCATTTGAATTGCCGTTAGAAGTTGAAGAGAGTTACGGCTCTCATTTCATAGCACTGTCATTCCGTTTCTAAGAAACGGAATAGCGAAACGGATTTATCTTTTAAATTCTAACTTCGTATTTTTTTCCTTCGAGTACCAGCCACTTCGTTTTTCCTTCAGTACACTTCAGTCGTAAAATACTTCGTTATAATTTAAAATCTGTAAATCCTTTGAAAGTAACAAGTAAGGAATTTATATTTTAGTTTCTTCATTCTAACCTAAAATCTTAAAGTCTCAAAAGACAAAAGTGGTGTCATTGCGAGGCTGTGTAACCGCCGTGGCAATCCAGAGCTGTTGTCGTTAATTATAAATTGTACATTGTAAATTATAAATTGCTGTTCTGCCTTGTCATCCCGCACTTGATGCGGGATCTCTTTGTTTCTTGTTGTCGTTTCCAATCTTCCAATCTTCTAATCTTCCAATCCTCCGCCGTCCTGTCATCCCGCACTTGATGCGGGATCCCGTGCAGTTGCCGTCATTCCGGACTCTGATCCGGAATCTATCCAAATATTTTTCCTGTTTGTCTTTGGTGCTCTCAAAGGATTTACAGATTTTTGTCGTTTGCCGTTGGTTGCAATCAAAGAGTTTCTCAGTTTTTGTTTAGAATGAAGCATTTGCCGACTGCGGTGTACTGAAATGTAAGCGATAGCGGATGGTACATAAAGAAGGTAAATGCGAAATTATAAACAAAAAATAAAACTCGTTTAGCCGTATAATTATAGTTAGAAATATGGTATAATTTATAAGATAATTATAATATTGCTTTAAGGAAAAATCTTATGAAAACAAACGTAAAAAAACTTTTAAAATTAGCGGAAAAACCGTCTAAAGATGCAAGAAGATTACACCCTTTTTATAAAGGTAAAATAGAAGTCGTTCCTAAATGCAGAATAAGAGATTTTAACGATTTTGCAATATGGTACAGTCCGGGAGTAGCTGCAGTTTGTAAAGATATAAACAAGCAATTGGAACTTGCATACGAACATACAAACAAATGGAACTCCGTTGCGGTTGTCAGCGACGGAACAAGAGTGTTGGGACTTGGCGACATCGGTCCTGAAGCTGCAATGCCTGTTATGGAAGGTAAAGCATTATTGTATAAGTATCTCGGCGGAGTAGATGCTTATCCTATTTGTCTTGCAACGAAAGATCAACAGGAAATAATAAATACCGTTAAAATTTTGCAACCTTCTTTCGGCGGAGTAAACTTGGAAGATATTGCTCAACCGAAATGTTTCCCTATACTTTACACATTAAGAAAAGAATGTCATATTCCTGTTTGGCACGACGATCAACAGGGAACGGCACTTGTTACACTTGCCGGTTTAATAAACGCTTTAAAAGTAGTAAATAAAAAGATATCCAAAGTTAAAATTGCAATGCTTGGTGCGGGTTCCGCAAATATTTGTATTGCAAGATTAATAATGTTTTACGGAGCAAATCCCGCAAACATAATAATGGTGGATTCTAAAGGAACATTGAACAAAAAGAGAAAAGAATTGAAAAATTCGCATCCTGAAAAATGGGCAATGTGTTGCGATACTAACGGTTCGAATGTTGAAGGTACAATAGAAACCGCAATGGAAAATGCGGATGTTTTGATATGTTTATCTACACCGGGACCAAACGTAATAAAGAAAGAATGGATTAAAAAGATGGCAAAAAATCCTATAGTATTTACATGTGCAAACCCTGTTCCGGAAATTTGGCCGTGGGAAGCAAAAAAAGCAGGTGCTGCAGTAGTTGCAACAGGCAGAAGCGATTTTGAAAATCAGGTTAACAATTCATTGGGTTTCCCGGGAGTATTCAGAGGAACACTCGATGCAAGAGCAACAACAATAACCGATAATATGTGTATTACCGCAGCAGTAGAACTTGCTTCATGTATTCCAAACAACAAAATAAAACCGACACAAATATTGCCGACAATGGACGATTGGAAAGTTTATCCGAAAGTCGCAGCGGCAGTTGCAGTAAAAGCAATAAAAGAAAAAGTTGCACAAAGAAAAGCAAGTTACGACCAGTTTTATGCTCAGGCAATGAGTATGATAAAAAGAAGCAGAGCGTTAACCGCGGATATGATGAAAAACGGATTTATAAAAAAATCAAAATAAATTTTTGCTTTGCAAAATTTTATAGTTGAAAGGTTGAAGGGTTGAAAGGGTGAAAAGTTTGTCATCCCGTACTCGATGCGGGATCTCGTAGTTAAAACCTTTAAGCCATTCACCCATTCACCCTTTAAACTAAAAAACACGGAGTGTTTTTTAATGAAAATAAACAGTGAAGAAATTATCAATAAAGTTTGTGAGCTTTGCGGCGAAGTAAATTTCAATTTACCGCAGGATGTTATTGATTGCATATCATCGCACATAAAAAACGATAATTCCATATCCGACAATATTCTAAAAGAAATTTTGGAAAATGCAAAAATAGCAAGAGAAAAAAAGATTGCATTATGCCAAGATACGGGAACTGCAAACTTTTTTGTGAAAATCGGTAAGGGTGTAGAAATAGTAGGTGACGATATTGTTACGGCGATAAATAAAGGAGTATCTCAAGGTTACACAAAATATTATTTGAGAAAATCTATTGTAAGTGATCCTTTAAACAGAATAAATACAAAAGATAATACTCCCGCAAACATATATTTTGATTTCGTTGACGGAGACAAAATAGAAATTACAATATTAACTAAAGGCGGCGGCAGCGAAAATGCAAGTTTTTTAAAAATGCTTACACCGCTTGACGGTTGGCAGGGTATAAAAAATTTTGTTATAGAAAGTATGAAACTTAAAGGATCGAATGCTTGTCCTCCGGTAATAGTGGGGTTAGGTATAGGGGGAGATTTCGCAAGTGTAGGTCTTCTTGCAAAAAAAGCATTGTTAAGAACAATAGGCAGCAAAAATATAAAACAAGATTATAACGATAAAGAGCAGGAATTGTTGGGAGAAATAAACAAATTGAATATCGGGCCTATGGGGCTTGGCGGTAACCCTACGGCACTTGCCGTATTTATTGAAACAAAACCTTGCCATATAGCATCTATGCCTGTTGCAATAAATGTGCAGTGCCATTCTTGCAGAAGAAAAACAATAACATTATGAAGATAACAATAGAACAATTATTACAAAATATTAAAGATTTTAAAGCGGGAACAAAAATAGAACTTACCGGAACTATTTATACCGCAAGAGATCAGGCACATAAAAGGTTAGTAGAACTTTTAAACGGCGGTAACCGGTTACCGATAGAATTAAAAGATGCTTGTATATATTATTGCGGACCGTGCCCTAATGCACCGGACAAAATTATCGGTTCTTGCGGACCGACAACATCTTCAAGAATGGATGTTTATACACCGAAAATGTTGGATAACGGTGTAAAAATTCTTATCGGTAAAGGTAAAAGAAGTAAAGAAGTTTTTGATTCGATACAAAAAAATAAATCAATATATTTACTTGCTACCGGCGGAGTCGGAGCATTGATAGCCGAAAAAGTAAAAAGTTTTAAGTTGATAGCTTTTGAAGATTTGGGACCGGAAGCAATTTACGAAATAAAAATAGAAAATTTTCCGTTGATAGTCGGAATAGACTGTAACGGAAACACCCTGTTTGGGTGAAAAGGTGAACACGAATTGTAAAACAATTCGTTGGTGAAAGGGTGAAAAGTTTGTCATTGTGAGCCGATTTATCGGCGTGGCAATCCATTGTTGTGTCATCCCGCACTTGATGCGGGATCTCGTTGTTAAACCTTTAAACCATTCACCCTATAAACTAAAAAATCGCAAAGCGATTTTTTAAGGAGACATCATGTTTTTAGCAATAGATATCGGAAACACAAATATTACACTCGGTTTGTTTAAATTCAACGGTAACAAAATCGAAGATAAACCTTTTCAAATTTGGAGAATAGCAACATCCAAAAAGAAAACTGCGGACGAATATGCGATAAAAATTTTGGACATATTTTATTATTCGAAAATTGATATATCCAAAGAACAAATTAAAGCCGTTGCCATTGCAAGTGTTGTACCATCACTCGATAATGTTTTCGCGGATTTAACAAAAAGATATTTCAAAAAAGATGCAATGTTTATTACAAGTAAAAGAGCGGGCGGCTTAAAATTTTCGTATAACAATCCGGAAGAAGTCGGTGCGGACAGAATTGCGGATGCCGTTGCAGTTTATGACAGGTATAAAACAGCTTCGGTGGTTATAGATTTCGGAACGGCAACCACATTTGATTGTATAGATAAAGACGGAAATTATTTAGGCGGTGTAATAACTGCAGGTCCTTTAATATCAGCTGAAGCTTTAACGCAAAGAACCGCAAAGTTGCCGCAGGTTACTTTAAATATGCCCGCAAAAATTGTAGGCAGAACAACCGTTGAATGTATACAGTCCGGTTTGTATTACGGATATATCGGGTTGGTAAAAGAAATTTTGCATAGAATAAAAAACGAGATGGGTGAAGAAAATATAAAAATTATTGCTACAGGCGGTCTTTCGTATCTTATGGTAAAAGAGATGGAAGAAATAGAAGGTGTTATACCTGAACTTACATTGGAAGGTATAAAAATAATTTGGGAAAAAGAAAATTGCTAAAAAAATCAGGTGAAAAGGTGAACACAAATTGTAAACAATTTGTTGGTGAAGGGGTGAAAAGTTTGTCATTGTGAGCCGATTTATCGGCGTGGCAATCCATTGTTGTGTCATCCCGCACTTGATGCGGGATCTCGTTGTTAAACCTTTAAGCCATTCACCCATTCACCCTTTAAACTACAAAATTGCTTCGCAATTTTGTAAGGAGTAACTATGAAAAAATTATTATCCGTATTTGCAGTTTTGTGCTTCGTGTCTATTACTGTTTTTGCCGGACCTTTCGCTAAATTCAATGATATGCTTGATTATACAACACAAGAACAAGCTCAAAAATATTTAGATAATTTAGCATCGGATTTGGGTAATATTATGACAGGCGGAAGTTTCAGCGCTTCGGCAGGTTTAGGACTTAACGGAATAGATTTGCACCTTAAAGTGAACTATAACAAAGTATCAAGCGAAATTTTTGAAGCGGAAGAAATAAACGAACTTTATGTGCCTATGCTGACCGGCGCCGTGGCTCTTCCGGGTAACATAAATATTTTAGCAAAATACGGGTATATGCAAGATACAAATATTTACGGTGCAGGTTTAAGATACAAAATATTTGAAGGTAAAGATCTTATTATTCCGTCTGTCAGCATTCAAGGTATGTATACGCTGCTTAAAGCTGATGACGGTATCAACAAAGTTGACGGAAACAATTTGGGTTTAGGTGCGGTTGCAACATTTAATATTCCCATAGTAACTCCTTATATCGGTGTTGGCTGGGACAAAACGAAAGTTAATCCGAAATCATCAAACAAACAAGATTTGGAAGGCAGTTACGAAGGGTTCGGCTACTATGCCGGAGTTTCCGTATCGGCTGTTATTATTAACGGAACCGTAGGTATAAGCGTGTATGACGGTTATGTATCATACACTATCGGTCTCAGTTCGGGATTTTAATAAAATAAGCGGCATTAAATGAATAAAATAAGATTTATAGTATCAGCTTTTTTTGTACCGTTACTTTTGGTATTGATATACGATTTTTTCCAATTGTTTTTTTCTTTCGCAGGGAAAACAAATTTCGATATCGTTCCTTTTTGGATAGGAATAGCCGTTTATTTTTTATTTCAGGTAATATTTTTTAAACCTATGTCCACTTATGTTTTCGGACATGAACTTACACATGCATTGGCAGGCCTTTTAAGCGGTGCTCAAATAAAAAAGTTTAAGGTTTCCGCAAATAAAGGAAGTGTTACTTTAACAAAAGATAATATCTTTATAACACTTTCTCCGTATTTTTTTCCGATATATCCTATAATAATCATTTTGATATATTTTAGTCTCGGTTGGTTTATGGATATTACCGGAATATATTCCTGGTTTTTATTTTTTGCCGGTATGTCTCTTGCTTTTTATTATGCACTTACTTTTTATGCAATAAAAGTCGGTCAGGAAGATATGAAAATTTACGGAAAGTTTTTTTCTTTTGTTTTTGTTTGTTTTATTAATATAATAATGGTAGTATTGGTTTTGGCTTGGATTTTTCCCAACCACATTTATGTTAAAGATTTTTTTGTTAAAGTATTTACTGACGGTATAAATTTTTATAAATATATTTTTATGGGAGTATATAAATGTTTGGCTTTCCTAAAGACGAAATAAAAAGAAAAACTTTTCATATTCTTACACTTATTTATGTCGCGGCATATTGGTTCTTACCTAAAACCGTGGTTTTAATCGGTTTATTGACAGCAATAATAATTGTTTTGTTGGGCGAATTTATAAGAGCAAGGAACGAAAAGTTTAATGTATTTATATTAAAAGTCTTGGGCGGTGTTCACAGAGAATCCGAAACACACAAAATAAGCGGTTTGCCTTGGACACTTTCCGGAGCATTTTTAACAATACTTTTGTTCCCTGAAAAAACATTTGTTTTGGCAAGTTTTTTGTATCTTGCTTTCGGTGATGCCTGTGCCGCACTTTTCGGTAAAGCTTACGGCAAGCACAAAATATATGCAGGTAAATCTTTGGAAGGAACATTTGCTTGTTTTATGGCTTGCTTAATTGTAGGTTTAATAGTTTTACCGAGTTGGCAGTTTGCCGTTGCAGGTGCAATTATAGCGGCTTTTATAGAAACTATTCCTTGGCCTTTAAACGATAATTTTTGGATGCAAATAATAAATGCGGGTATATTAACATATATCGCAAGATTTTTTTATTAAAGCATGAAAAAAATAGTTTTCATACTGTTACTTTCACTTATCACAACATCTTTGTATGCGGAGCAAACTTTCTTTTCAAGAGGAAGTTTAAATGTAAAGGAAATTGCTCTTTCCTTTGATGACGGACCCGGCTTAAACACAAAAGATATCTTAAAAATTTTAGACAAAAAAGATGTAAAAGCAACATTTTTTTTGTTGGGTACTTCCGTAGCAAAAAGGCCTAAACTCGTAAAAGATATTTATTCCAAAGGTCACGAACTTGCCAACCATACATATAATCATATGAATTTTTTCAGATACGATGAAGAAAACGACAAAAAAGAAAAGATAAAAGAAGAAATCTTGCAATGTCAGGATTTAATAAAAGATATTACCGGCTTTAGAACAAAGTTGGTAAGGTTTCCGCACGGATACTTAAAAGAAGATGCAATAGAAATTGCAAGAGAAACAAATTACAAAATAATCAATTGGACTTTCGGTATAGATTGGGAAAGAGCTTTATCGCATGAAGAAATGTTGGAACTGTATTTGGAAAGTGCAAAACCCGGAACAATTTTCTTAATGCACGATCTTCAAAAAAATACTACAATAATAAAGATGTTACCGGTGTTGATAGACACATTAAAAAACAAAGGATATAAATTTGTAACTGTAGGTGAAATGATAAATAAAAGATTATCGGAGGAAAGTTTATGAAAAACATTGTTATTATTTCCGTTCAACAAAGGAAAAATGTTTCAAGTGCGGTTCAGGAAGTTTTAAGCGAATACGGTTGCCTTATAAAAACAAGATTAGGTATTACCGACAGCACTCCGAAAAAATGTTCTCAGACGGGACTTATAATATTGGAATTTTTGGGAAATAAAAGGGAAGTAACTTTAATGACAAAGAAGTTGTCTAAAATAGTAGGAGTTGTTGTAAAGACGGTTTCAATATAAACTTTTTACGGTTTTGTCGGGAGGTAAAAATTATGAGATTATCGGGAATTGTTATTACGAGTTTAATGCTTGTTTCCTCTTTGTCTTTTGCCGAAGTTTTACCTCCGTTATTTCAAGCCAAAAGGAACAATACTCAAAGACAGGGAATAACTTATACCGTTGTTGTGCCGTCCGAATATAAAGATGAAGAACCGATAGAATACATTGTTACGGAACAAGGTAAAGATAAATTAATTGAATCCGCCCGATACGGGACCAATAAGTATCTTTTAAAAGATAACAAAGTATATCAAATTCCGGATTTAAGCAAAGTTCCCGAAGGAGCACTTGTTTCTATTGCTGTTTTAAGCGGAGAAGCAAGAGAATCTTTTGATGAAAAAACGGACAAGTTTAAAGTTCCTAATTATGCGGGATTTAATATTGAAAATAAAGAAACGGTTAACGGATTTCAATGTCAGGTTGCAACAAAAGTTATTACCGAAGAAAGAAAGTTGGATGAATACGAAAGAAAATTTACGGTTCAAAGAATATTAAGAGTTTATATAACCGAAAAATACGGGTATCCTACAAGAATGGAAAGAATTATAAGAAGCAAATACCCTAAGGAAACGAATTGGACGGAAGCAAAACAGGAACAAGATACCGTTAATATAATAAATTTTAATACGGAAACATCGTGGAAGAATTTAACGTTACCGAAAAATGCTTTTGTCGAAAATATCTTTAAACCGGTTTCAATAGATAAAAGACAGGAACTTAAAAAGACACGAAATTTACCCGAAAAATATGACAAATATAAAGAATAAGTAATAAGATAAAACATATAAAAACTTCTGCAACGGTTTTTTGCGGAAGTTTTTTTTTGTTTATTTCTTATAAAAAATGGTAAAATACATAGAACAAAATTTATAATAATTATCGGAGCATAAAAATGTACTTTTCAAAAGCTTTTATACCAACATTAAAAGAAGCACCTTCGGATATGGACAATATTTCGGCAAAACTTATGGTTCGTTCCGGAATGGTAAAAAAATTGGGCAGCGGACTTTTTGAAATTTTGCCGTTAGGTCTTAAAACACTTGAAAATGTTATGAAGGTTATTAAAGAGGAAATGGCTTCAATAGACGGGCAGGAAGTAAAACTTCCGTTACTTTTACCTAAAGAATTGTGGATAGAAACCGGAAGGTGGAACGTTTACGGTAAAGAACTTTTTAGAATAAAAGACAGAAAAAACGCGGAGTTTGCACTTGCTCCCACACACGAAGAAGCAATTACGGATCTTGCAAGAAGTTTTATAAGATCTTATAAACAGTTGCCTGTAATGCTTTATCAGTTCGGTATAAAGTTCAGAGATGAAATAAGACCGAGATTCGGTGTTATGAGAGCAAGAGAGTTTTTAATGAAAGACGCATATTCTTTCCATGCAACCGAAGCCGATTTGGAAGAGTATTATAAAAAGGTTTATGCCGCTTACGAAAGAATATGTAAAAGGTGCGGATTTAAATATAGAGTTGTTGAAGCGGCAGCCGGTGCAATAGGCGGAAACTTCTCTCACGAATTTATGGTGCTTGCAGATACCGGCGAAGAAGAAATTGCATGGTGTAATTGCGGTTACGGAGCAAATTCCGAAAAAGCGGAATGTTTGGAAGATATATATGAAAAATCCGATGAACAGGTTTTGGATATGCAGGAAATTTCCACACCTAATGTGGGAACTATCGAAGATGTTTCAAAATTTTTAAATTCTTCCGCACAAAAATTCATTAAAACAATTATTTATGTTGCTGACGGTAACCCGATAGCTGTTTTGGTAAGAGGCGATTACGAAATTAACGAAATAAAGTTGCAATCCGTAATAGGTTGCAGTGAACTTGAACTTGCTACACCCGAAATAATTATGGAAGTTACGGGTGCAAAAGTAGGTTTTGCAGGTCCTGTAAATTTAAAGAAGAAAATTAAAATATATGCCGATTATTCTGTTATAAATATAGTTAACGGCGTTATAGGCGCAAATAAAGATGATATGCACATAAAAAATGTAAATTATAATAAAGATTACAAAGCAGACATCGTTGCCGACTTAAGAAAAGTTGTTCATGGTGATACTTGCCCGAGATGTAAAAAAGAAAAATTACAATTTTCTAGAGGTATAGAAATTGGACACATTTTTAAGTTGGGAACAAAATATTCAAAATCTATGAAAGCAACATATCTTGATGCTAACGGTAAAGAAAATTTAATGATAATGGGTTGTTACGGTATAGGTGTAACAAGAATACTTGCAGCAACTATAGAACAATCTTACGATGAAAACGGTATCATTTGGCCTGTAGCACTTGCCGCATATAAAGTTTCTATTATACCTGTAGATTTTAATAACGAACAAATAAAAGAAACCGCGGAAGCAATATATAAAGAACTTAGAGCATTAAAGATAGATGTGTTGCTTGATGACAGAGATGAAAGAGCCGGTATAAAATTTAAAGATGCCGATTTAATAGGTATACCGTTTAGAATTACTATCGGTGAAAAAAATCTTAAAAACGGTAATGTTGAATTCAAAAACAGAAAAGACGATAAATCCGGAGCACAAGTTATAAAAAAAGAAGAAATAGTTTCAAAAATAGTGGAAGAACTTAAAAAATACGAGATATAAATAATGGAAAATAAATACGATATAGCCGTTATAGGTGCAGGCCCTGCGGGATACAATTGTGCAATAAATTTTGCTAAACAAGGTAAAAAGGTTGTAATAATAGAAAAAGATAATTTGGGCGGAACTTGTTTAAACAGAGGTTGTATTCCAACAAAATTTTTGTGGCAGGCGGCATCCGTAAAACAAACAATATCAAAATCTTATGAGTATGGACTAAAATCTTCTTTGGAACCTGTAAATTTTCAGGAAATAATAAATAAGAAAAACAGATTAGTTGAAAATTTGGTTAAAGGTGTGTCGAGATTACTTACCGCAAACAAAGTTGATATTGTAAAAGGAAAGGCAAGTTTTAAAAATAAAAATGAACTTAATGTTAAAACGGAAACGGAAGAAATAAATATATTTGCAGATAAAATAATTATTGCAACAGGTTCGGAAACAAAATCAATTCCAACCGTTGAATACGATCATCAAAAATATATCGACTCAACCGATGCTTTAAACTTAACCGAAGTTCCCAAAAGTATGCTTGTTATAGGTGCGGGAGCTATCGGTATAGAGTTAAGTTCTATCTTTGCAGTTTTCGGTTGCAAAGTTACTCTAAGAGAAATTTGTCCGCAGATTTTGCCCAGTGAAGACAGCGATTTGGCACAAGAACTTTCAAAAGTGTTGGCAAGACAGGGAATAAAAGTTGAAGTTTCTTGTACCGACACATTAAAAGATAAAGACAGCTTTGAAAAAATATTGATAGTTGCGGGACGAAAGTCTAATGCCGATGAACTAAAACCGGAAAAT
>NZ_DGIC01000004.1:0-19623 GCF_002392975.1 Candidatus Ruminimicrobiellum ovillum | reverse complement strand
TAGATAACATTTTTGCTATAGGCGATATTACCGCTAAAGGATTTTTGGCATATACCGCCGAACAGGATGCAATAAATGTTGCCGAAAATTTACAATCTGAAAATCCTGTACCGAAAGTCGTTTTTTCGTTTCCTCCCGTAGCATCGGTGAAAGCAGTTGATTATGATGATTATAAAGATGTTGCTTTCGGAAAATCAACTTTTATTTCAAATGCAAGAGCACAAATCGAAGGACAAAGAGCGGGTTGGATAAAAGTTGCTGTAGATAATGTTTCTAAAAAAATTATAGGTGTTTGGATAATAGGTGTAAATGCAGACGAACTTATAGAGTCTGCAACAATGATAATAAAATCAAATATGAAAGTTGAGGACTTATCGAAAGATATGTTTTTTCATCCGGGACTTTCCGAACTGATTTTTGAAGCAGCCAAAAATTGCTGAAGCAGTTTGGAAGATTGGAGACTTTGAAGAAAACAGAAAGAAATATTTGGATAGATTGCGGCTCGTAGTCCGCAATGACAAAAAGGCAGGGTGTCATCGCGCACAACCAACAATGTCATCCTGTACGACCAACAATGTCATCCCGCACTTGATGCGGGATCTCATCAGTGTCATTCTGAACTTGATTCAGAATCTATAGAAAATCGTCCGCAGGACACCGAAATTACTAATTACTAATTTCTAATTACTAATTGTCTTTAAGTTGTAAACTATATATTGTCATTAAAAAGGAGTCTTTATGTTAAAAACTACGTTTTTAAATCCTCAACATAAGAAGTTGGGTGCAAAGTTTACCGAATTCGGCGGATGGGATATGCCGGTTCAATATACTTCTATTATAGAAGAACATAATGCGGTTAGAAATTCCGTAGGTATATTTGATACTTCTCATATGGGAACATTCATTATATCGGGCAAAAATGCAGGTAAATTTTTGGATTATGTAACAATATCGGATATGTCTAATTTACCGTTATATAAAGCAAGATATTCCATGCTTTTAAATAAGCAGGGCGGAATAAAAGATGATATCATAGTATATAAATTCGAAAACTATTATATGATGGTAGTAAATGCGGGAAACTTGGATAAAGATTTCGCTTGGCTAAACGAAAATAAAGCGGATAATGTGGATATAAAAAATATAAGCAAAGAAATTTCCATGATGGCAGTTCAAGGTCCTAAAGCAGTGGAAATCGTTTCTCAAATAGTTGACGGAGAAATAGCTTCAATGAAATATTTTACCGCAAAAGATATTTCTTTTAAAGGACAATCCGCAAACTTCTCAAAAATAGCAAGAACAGGTTATACCGGTGAAGACGGATTTGAAATTCTTATATCCAATAACTGTGCCGAATATGTTTGGTCTAAACTTGTGGAACTCGGTGCAAAACCTTGCGGACTCGGTTGCAGAGATACATTAAGACTTGAAGCATGTATGCCGTTACACGGTCACGAAATATCGGAAGAAATTAATCCGATAGATGCGGGATTTATAAAAACTGTGTTCTGGAATAAAGATTTTATAGGAAAATCCGAAATAGAAAAAATAAAAGATGCTCCTTCAAAAAAGTTAGTTGCTTTTATTTGTCATGGCGGTATAGCAAGAGCTCATGATGAAGTTTATTTAAACGACAAGAAAATCGGTTATGTTACAAGCGGAACGTTTTCGCCTACATTTAAAAAAGCTATCGGTATGGCAATGATAGATATTTCTGTAGACGAAAATTCGCCTATACAAGTAAAAGTTCATAACAATTTAAGAAACATAACAATCGTTCCCAAACCGTTTTATAAGAGAGCAAAAAAATAAATGAAGAAGTTTTGTTTTAGTTTAATAATTTTATTTTTTTGTATTACTTCTTTGTTTGCGGAACAGTTGGTGGAAATATCCATAGAAATAACCGAAATAAATAACAATAAAGCCAAAGAGTACGGAATAAAGTGGGTAGATGAAATTTCTACCGGCGAACTTTTTGTTACTAACGGTGAAGGTAACACCGTTTATCCGTCACTTGTGGAATTTAACGATTGGGTAAGATACACTCCGTTAAGTGCAAAATTAAAACTTTTGCAGGAAAGCGGTTCGGCACAAGTATTATCCAATCCTAAACTTATAACAAAGTCCGGAACAAAAGCAAGATTTTTGGTCGGCGGGGAATTCCCTATAGCGGTATCCGGTGTTTCAGGCGGTAATGTAGAATGGAAAGAGTACGGAATAATTACCGAAATTTTACCGAAAATTTTGGAAGATGACAGAATAGATTTAGTTATAGAAACCGAACTTTCAAGACTCGATTGGGCAAATGCCGTTCAAGGTTTTCCGAACATTGCCAAAAGGCAGGCAAGATCAAGTGTTATATTAAAAAATCAGCAAACTATAGTTATTGCGGGCCTTATAGAAAATTATAAAGATAAAACATCTTCGGGTATTCCTATACTTTCAGATATTCCTTTACTCGGAACATTGTTCAAAAATACAAAAGTAAAAGATAACAAAACGAATGTTTTAATCTTTGTTACTCCCAAAATTATAGAACAATGAAAAAAATCTTAAATATCATAAACAATAAATCAGGTCAAGCTGCGGTAGAGTATGTTTTGTTTACTCTTGTTATGTTTGCCGCAAGTTACGGTATGGTAAAACTTTTTGTTCTTGCATGGAAACATAAGTTCGAATTTGTTTCCTTTATTATGGGAGTATCAAATGTTTTGTTTTAACAATAAAGGGCAATCTTTTTTGGAAGGTTTTATAATTGCCTGTATAATAACGGTTTTAATGTTTGCGGCAATACAAGTTTGTATTATTGTTACGGACGATATGTTTTTGAATTACAGCGCTTTTTCGTCTACAAGAAAAATAGTTATAACAAAAAATAAAGAAATTGCCGACACCGCAAAAGAAACAGTGTCAAAACTTCTTACGGCATATATGTTAAGTTCCAAGAGTGTATTTTATTATAAAACCACACATTGGGACGAAGATATTTTAGGTAACAAAATTTTGGATCACAGCAACAAAAAAATAAATAAACACAATGTAAAAGTCGGTTACAATACAAGAATAATGTTCGGGCAATTTTTCAATTCTTTGTTTTACAGAGAACAGTCAGCAAGGGCAAGAATGGTAAAATCTCCCGACGAAGAATTTTATAATAAGGCATATCCTGATGCAAAAGAGTTTCCTAAATATGAACAATAGAAAAGGTCAAGTATTACCTTATATGCTTGTAATGTCGTTAATTCTTATATTCAGTTGGGCAATGATGGTAAACATTGCCAAAATTTTAAGAGATAAAATGATATTACAAAACTATGTTGATAACACGGTAATATCGGTTGCAAATTTGCAGGCAAGAACATTAAATTTGTTGGGTGCAACAAACAGTTTAATGGCAACCGTTTTATCTACGGCATCATACCCCATGATAGCAATGTTTCCGTCTTTTTCTACCGATAAGGTTGGCGGTTCGATGATACCCGGTCCGTTTTGCGACTATTATTGTCCCAAAGCAGGTGTTGCCGTAAACGAAAGGTACAGCGGTGTATTGAAAATGAAAAAGCTTGTAAATTCAATACAACAGTTTCAAGACCTTTTACTTACAAACTATATGGTTCAATCTGCACTGTTATTGAACAAAATTCCCGATAAAGATTATAAAGTTTTTGTTATACCGTCAAGATATGCTAAAGGAACAAATTTGTTTAATTTTAATATAACCGATCCGAAAGTTTGGTTAGGTATAAAAAGAAATACTAAAGGCATAACTTACTATAAGACAATGAACTTTTGTCTTGATGCCAAATCAAAACATTATCACATAGTTATACCAAGACAATATATGAAAGATAATGTGTCTTGGTATGTTCAGAATACGGACTTTTACGATAAAAAGTTGGTGGGCATAGGAATAAAAACTCCTTCAAAAAATGACGGATACCCGTTATTCAAAAATATCTTTGATGTTAATATGCCTGTATTGTATAGTTTGGGTGCTGTGGGATTATATAATGTTAAAGGTCCTATGTATCCGGAAAAAGAAGATACAAGTACAGGTTTATCTTATATTACGGCGGCACTTTTGTCACCTATGGTGGCACAACAACTTTTTGTCTTTTATAACATAATACAAGCTGTTGCTTATATTCCCGCCGTAGGGCAAGTTTGTGCTGCGGTCGGTATAGCGGCAGCCGCATATTATGCCGAAGAAGCAACAAGAAAAATAATTACGGAACCGTTAAATAAAGAAACTCCGATTTATAAGTACAACGAAGCCGAGCTCGGCGGTTGGGATGCTCACTTGGTCCCCGTTTAGAAGATTGGATGTTTGGCAACGACGGAACGGCAATTACTAATTAATAATTACTAATTTCTAATTGCCGTTTAAAAGTATATTTAGTAAAATAGTTGCCATGAAAATATCTAAAAAAGAATTGGAAAAACTTAATAAAGAAGGTTTAATAACTTCTCAACAAGTAGAAAATATAATCAGTTATTATCAATCAAACACAGATAATAATAAGTTATGGAAACGACTTTTTGTTATAGCCGGGCTTCTTATTGCATTAGGTATTATCTTAATAATAGGTGCAAATTGGTCCTTAATTCCGAACCTTATAAAAATAACAGTAGATTTTATTTTATTTTTAGTATTGATATATGCAGATTATTATTTTATAACAAATAACAAAAAGAATTTATCGGAAGTATTTTTGATAATATCTTTTTTTATGATTGCGGGAACCATAGGCCTTATTGCACAGGTATATAATTTGGATGGCGGTTGGTTTTCTTTTGCAAGATTTTGGATGATTTTAGCTATACCTTTTGTATTTTTAAGTAAAACTTTTTTAATAAATATTTTGTGGTTGGTTTTACTGTTTAACAGTTTTCCGCAAAGCTTTTATACTTGGTTACATGATATTTATTCTTATTTTGTTTCGACCTTTTTACCGTTTTCAAAATCCTACAATATTTCCGTATTCTGTATTTTATTATATTTGTTGTTGGCATTTTTACAATATTTCGGAAACAGTATATATATAAAGTTTGATAGAAAACTTGTTATAGCAAAAGCTTTTTCCATAATTGCGCAATTAACAAAATATTGGACTTTATGTGCAATAGCCTTACAAAGAAATGCAATAGATATAATTTTTATATTTTGTTTATTGTCATACAAATTGTATATTAATTATAAAAACAGAAAAGAAAAATATTTTAGAAATTATGCGATAGCGGCAGAAATATACATAATATACCTGTTTATCAGTGCCTATGGTAATTTACTCTTTACCGGTATAGGGTTTATTATGGGGGGAATACTTTTACTTGTTTCAATATATGTTTTAAGAAAAATGTTGTCTTATATGAAAAAGTTAGGGGTAAATAATTGAGAAATAAATTTTTATTGTTTATGTTACTGATTCCCGTTATATGCTTGTTTGTATGGAACTGCTTTTTGTGGTATGATAAAGATTCCGGAACGGAAATAACAGTGAGAATATCGGGATATGATCCGAGAGATTTGTTGTCCGGACATTATATAAGATACACAATAGATTGGGATAAAACGGATTTGCAACAATTTGAAGATAAAAGTTTTACAAAGGACGATTTTGTTGATAGTTTAAACAAAAATTCTTACAGGTTTTATGTTTCGGAAACTCATGCAAAATATTTGGATAAATTGTTGATGGAATCGTGGAACATAAAAGAAGAAAATAATAAAAAAATAGAAGTAGTTTATTCTTATAAACAAGGTAAACATCCTATTGCTAAAAAACTTTTAGTAGATGGAGAACCTTACCAAAAAATTATATAAGATAAATAGAGGATAAAAATGTTTGAGATATTAAATTATATTTTTTCGGTGGGAATAATTTTTTCGCATGTAATAGGATACATAGTTTCTATTTTTGCTTTCCTTTTTATATATAAGAACTGGAACAATATAAAAAATAACAAGATAATTATTTTTGCTTTTGCCTTTTTATTGTACGGTTTTATAAGAGCTTATTTTTGCGATTATGCAAAAGATGCCTTCGATGAAATGTTTACATATTTAACAAGCTGGTTATTCCCTTTTATTTTGGGTTACTTTATTGCAGATAATTATAAGAAAGGAAAAATAATAAAAATTTATATTTTAACTTTTACCATAGTTATAATATTTTCGGTATTGGCTTATTTCGGCTTGTTTTATGAAAGGTTTTTGGGGGCTCCTTTAGCTTTAAAGGGAAAACTTATCAATGCAAATTTGTGGCATATTTCGTTAGGAGCTATGTGCGTACTTTTATCTTCTTTTTCATTGAACACTCTTTTATTTAAAAAAGATTTATTAAAGAAAGAAAAAATTATTTTAGGTGTATTAACCGTATTATTCATCGTTTCTTTATATTTAACAAGTTCAAGAGGATACTATATTGCAGGATTTATAACCTATTTATGTATGTTTGCATTTTATGTTTTTACAACAAAAAAATTTAAAATTCCGGCAATTTTATTTTGTATATCTTTTGTGATAATATCAGTTTTGTTTTTTAACAGTTCGTATATGCAAGATAGAATAAAAAATACAAATCTTACCACTGATGCTAATGTAACAAGCAGAATAGATTCGTATAAAGCCGCAGTGCTTATTTTTAAAAATAATTTTGTTTTCGGTGTAGGTCCAAGGCAAGGTGTAAAACAAGCAGAATTTTATGCAATGACACAACCTTTAAAAGAAAGTCGTCATCAAATCAGGCATTTACATTCTATGTGGTTAGCCGTTCCGGCAGAATTTGGTATTATAGGCTTTGTGCTGTTTTTTGCAATGATATTTTTAATTCTAAAAAATTTGTATTACGAATATAAATATAACAATTCTGTTTTTGCTTTATGTATGCTTTTTGCATGGTTATCTTTGTTGATAGGGGATTGTTTTGATACCGTTTTAAGAGGTCCGAGAGTAGCAATGGACTATTTTTGGTTAACAGGTCTTATCCTTGCAAAATCAAGCAACAAAACAGAGACAAAATAAATTATCTTACTTCAATTCCGTTTTGTTTCATATACTGTTTTAAATCGGAAATTTCCAACTGTTTAAAATGAAAAAGTGATGCTGCAAGAACGGCAGATGCGCCTTTTTTGCACACATCAACAAAATGTTCTTTTTTACCTGCTCCACCGGAAGCTATTACCGGAACATCAACAACTTTAGTTACTTGTTCCATAAGTTCCAAATCATAACCGTCTTTTGTTCCGTCTTTATCCATACTTGTAAGAAGAATTTCTCCGGCTCCGAGCTCTACACACTTTTGTGCCCATTTAATAACATCCAACTCTGTTCTTGTTCTTCCGCCGTGAGTATATACTTTCCAACCGTTGTTTTCTTTTTTTGCATCTATTGCTACAACTATACATTGGTTACCGAACTTTCTGCTGCCGTCATGTATAAGTTGAGGATTTAATACAGCAGCGGTATTTATTGATATTTTATCTGCACCGGCTTTTAAAAGAGTTCTCATATCATCAACGGTTCTTATTCCGCCGCCGACTGTAAGGGGAATAAAAACTTGTTCCGCTGTTTTTTTTACGACATCTAAAGTTATTGCTCTTTTATCGGAAGAAGCCGTAATATCCAAAAAAACAACTTCGTCCGCACCTTCAATATTGTATCTTTTTGCTATTTCTACCGGGTCACCCGCATCTCTCAAATCCACGAAATTTGTTCCTTTAACAACTCGTCCGGCATTAACATCTAAACATGGAATAACTCTAATTGCTACCATTTGAAACCTCACATTTAGAAACAAAATTCTTTAATAATTGTAACCCTATTTCTGAACTTTTTTCCGGATGAAATTGACAACCCCAAACATTTTCTTTTGCGATTGAAGAACAAAAATCTATTGAATGATTTGTTGTTGTTGCTATATATTCTTTATTTGTCGGTTTGCAATAGTAAGAATGAACGAAATAAACATAACTTTCGTCTTTTATATTGTTATACATTTCTTTTACGGTATTATTTGCTTTAGAAATAAATATTTTGTTCCAACCCATGTGAGGAATTATTAGTTTTTCGTTTTGTTTGGGAACAAATTTTTCTACGGAGCCTTCAACTATATTTAACCCTTTATGCAGACCGTCTTCATAACTTTCGGAAAATAAAAGTTGGAAACCCAAACATATTCCCAAAAACATTTTTTTGTTTTTTATATGTTCTTTTATTGCAATATCAATACCTTTTTGGTTAAGTATTTTTATTGCAGGTTCAAAAGCTCCTACTCCGGGCAATATTATTGAGTTATAATTTTTTATGCTGTCGGCATCTGAAATAATATCAACATCACCGCCGCAAAGTTCAACGGCTTTTGATACGCTTCTTAAATTACCCATACCGTAATCTATTATTGCTATTTTTCTCATAATAATCTTTTCTAAAATTACTAATTACTAATTGCCGTTTTTATTCAACCGTTACCGATTTTGCTAAATTTCTCGGTTGATCAACATCGCAACCCTTCATAACCGAAACAAAATATGCAAAAAATTGTAAAGGTATAACATTAATTAAAGGAGATAAAATCTCATCAACTTCCGGAACAAAAATTTGATAATCGGATTTTTTTACTATGTCTTTGTTACCTTTATTTGCTATTGCAATTATTTTTGCACCTCTTGCTTTAGCTTCCTCTATGTTGCTTAATATCTTATCGTAAACTTTACTCTTTGTTGCTATAACCATTACCGGCATAGTTTCATCTATCAATGCAATAGGTCCGTGTTTCATTTCTCCCGCAGGGTATCCTTCCGCATAAATATATGAAATTTCTTTTAATTTCAGTGCGCCTTCAAGTGCTATAGGGTAATTTATGTTTCTTGCCAAATATATGAACTGTTTTGTGTTTTGAAACAATTTTGCGATTTCTTTTATTTTTGTTGAAAGTTTTAATGTCTCGGAAATCTTTTTCGGAACATCTCTTAAATTAACGATAAATTTTGCTAACTGCTTTTTAGAAATAGTCTGTTTCTTTGAAGCTATAAACATTACGAGTAAATAAAGAGCGGTAAGTTGTCCCGTGAAAGCTTTTGTTGAAGCAACACCTATTTCCGGTCCGCAATGGGTATATAAAACATTGTCCGCTTCTCTGCTGACACTTGAACCTACAACATTACATATTGCAACCGTTTTCGATTTTTTCTCTTTCGCAAGTCTTAATGCCGCGAGAGTATCTGCCGTTTCTCCGGACTGTGAAATAAATATCGTTAAAACTTTGTTATCTATAACAGGGTTGGCATATCTGAATTCGGAAGCAATATTTACTTCCGTAGGAATACCGGTCAAATTTTCAAATAAAAATTTCGCCGTAAGTCCCGCATGATAAGATGTTCCGCAAGCAACTATACATATTCTTGATATATTTGAAATTTCTTCTTTTGTAAGTTTTACCGATTGTAAAATTATTTTGTTTTCTTCATCGGAAATTCTGCCTCTGAAAGTATCTTGCGTTGTTTGAGTTTGTTCGTTAATTTCTTTAAGCATGAAATGCTTATAACCGCACTTTTCGGCTTGTATTGCATTCCACAAAATTTTCTGTTGTTTTCTTACAACTTTTTTGTTCTTTACATCAAATATTTTTATTGAATCTTCTTTAATTTCGGCAACATCACCGTTTTCAAGAAAAATTACATCTTTAGTGTATTGCAATAATGCGGAAACATCGGAAGCGATAAAGTTTTCATCTTTACCCAATCCTATAACCAACGGTGCATCTTTTCTTGCAACAACAATTCTTGATTTATCTTCGGCAGATATTGCACAAAGTGCATAAGCACCTTCTATATTTTTTAATGCGGATTTTACCGCAGCTAACAAATCGCCTTTATAATATTTTTCTATTAAATGTGCTACAACTTCGGTATCGGTTTCGGAAGCAAATTTATGTTTTTCTTTTTGTAACTGCTTTTTTAATGAAACATAATTTTCTATTATTCCGTTATGAACAACGACTATTTTACCGCTGCAATCGGTATGAGGATGAGCATTTTCTTCGCTCGGTTTTCCGTGAGTTGCCCATCTTGTATGACCTATACCTATATTGCCGAAAATTTTATTTGATTTTATGTTTTTTTGTAAATTTATGAGTTTGCCGACACTTCTTCTTCTTTCTATTTTGTCGTTTTCTATAACGGCAATACCTGCGGAATCGTAACCTCTGTATTCGAGTTTTTGTAAACCGTTATATATTACGTCAACCGCATTTTTTTTACCGATATATCCTACAATTCCACACATAATAAAATACCTTTTTTTTGTTAAATATTTAATTTATTATATCAAATTTTACCGACATTATACATTGTAAATTGTAAATTATAAATTTTAAAAATTGCGGAGCAATTTTTAAAGCAGTTCTTTGTATATCTTATCTATTTCTTCTTCAAAATTTGTTGTACCGTAAATAGAGAAAACTTCTCTTGAAAGCGCAAGAGCAACAGAACCTTCACCTGAACGAACTATCATGTCGGAATTCTTTTTTCTTAACTCTTTTGCATTTTCGGAATAAGTTGTATGAACCAATATTTTTATTCTTGAATTTAAAGATTTTGCTATTTCGGTTATTTCCTGTGCAGGTGCAAAAGGAGTGGAAATTACAATTGCTTCTGCCGTTTGAATAGCAGACATTATTAAAATTTCTCTTTGAGAAGCATCTCCGTAAATTGCTCTGAGTTCTTTTATGTTTTGTGATTTTATCTTTTTTACTGTATCAATATTCATTTCGATAACAGTTACATTTATTTCCTTCTGTAATAATATTTTAGATATTGTTCTGCCTACAGGTCCATAACCTATAACTATAACATGTCTTAAATCTTTAGTTTCGTTTTCTATTTCATCGGTTATTGTATAATAAGTTTTAAAATATCCTTTCTTTTGCAAAAATTTTATTATGGAAGGTATCCACCTGTAAATTGTAGTGTTAAATGTTATTGTAATAATAGAAACAAAAATTATTGCATTGTAAGCATCTTTAGACATTATTCCGTAAGATACTGCAAGGGATGCCAAAATGAAAGAAAATTCTCCTATCTGTCCCAATGCCGTGCCGATGGCTATTGCTTTTTTTACAGGCTGTTTTAGAAATTTGATGATGAGAGTTGCACCTATGGGCTTTACAAACAAAACAACAAACAACAATATTATTATTAACGGCCATGATGATTTTAAAGTTGAAATATCAAAAAGCATACCTACGGAAACAAAAAATAAAACCGAAAAAACATCGCTTATAGGAAGAGCTTCCGAAGTCGCTCTTGCACTGAAATCGGATTGCCCTACAACCATACCGGCCAAAAATGCACCAAGTGCCATAGATGCGCCGAAAAATTCGGCCGCACAAACAGATATTCCTAAAGCAATAACAAGAACGGACAAAATGAAAAGTTCTCTGTTCCCTGTTTTTGCGATATGTTCCAATAAAAAAGGAATAACTTTTTTACCGACAATTAAAGCAAATACAACCAAAACAGCAAGTTTTGCTATTGTAATTATAAATGTTAGGAACAAATTATGATTTGAGGCTGTTTTACCAAAAAATGCAGGTAATAAAACTAATACTACAATTGTAAAAAGATCTTCCATTATAAGCCAACCTATTGCGGCATGGCCGGTTGGAGTATGTAACAGTTTATTATCGGAAAAAACTCTTGTTAAAACAACGGTACTTGCAACCGATATTGAAAGGCCTAGAATTATGGCTGAAGTCCATGACCAACCTAAAAACTTAATCAGTATTGTTGTAACCGTGGTACAAGTTGCTATTTGAATTAATGCACCGACCGCAATATTTTTTACGGAAATGAAATCTTCTAATTTAAAGTGCATTCCTACACCGAACATCAAAAGAACTATACCTATTTCCGCACACTGTTGAGCAATGCTCATATCTGCAACGATTCCGGGTGAATGAGGACTTACCATTATTCCTGCTAAGAGATATCCTACAAGAGGGGATAATTTTATTTTTTGAGCTATGTAGCCGAGTATTAAAGCAACGGTTAAACCGCTTGTTAATGTGAATAATAAACCTATTCCGTTAGACATAAAAGTTCCTATAATTTTTTCAAACATTATTATACATTAAGCTATTAAACTATTCAACAGCTATTATTGTAGTTTTTAGTTTTCTTATGTATAATAATAAAATCATGAAATTTAAAATAATACTAATATTAACAATACTTCTTTCGATTTCAATAGTCGCAGGTTCATTGTATACAAAAAAACTTATAGATGAATTGCCGTCGATATCTAACCTTGAAAATTATACTCCGAGCATAGTTACAAGAATTTTTGATAGAAACGAGAGACTTATTACGGAACTTTTTGTTGAAAGAAGAGTGTTGGTTCCGTTAAAAGATATTCCGTTGGATTTGCAAAATGCTTTTTTGGCAACGGAAGATAACGATTTTTATGAACATTGGGGAATATCGACAAAAGGTATTTTAAGAGCATTTATTAAAAACCTTTTGAAAGGTAAAGTGGCGCAGGGCGGTTCCACAATAACACAACAACTGTCAAAAACAATATTTTTGACCGCAGAAAGAACAATAACAAGAAAAATAAAAGAAGTTTTACTTACAATACAACTTGAAAGACAATATACAAAAGAAGAAATTTTACAACTTTATATAAATCAAATATATTTCGGTGCCGGCGGATACGGGGCAGAATCCGCTTCAAGAATATATTTCGGCAAATCCGTTAGAGATTTGAATTTGGCGGAATGTGCAATGATAGCGGCTTTACCTAAGGCTCCGAATTATTATTCTCCTTTGAAAAATCCCGAAAGAGCAACAAAAAGGAGAGCTCTTGTTTTGTCAAGAATGAGAGAGTTGGGATACATAACAGAAGAACAAGAAAAAGAAGCGAATGAAATACCTGTTCCTACGGAAAAACATACACAGGAACAAACATCCGGACACTATTTTGTTGAATATTTGAGAATATTGTTGGAACCTAAATACGGAACGAATGTTTTACATAAAGGCGGCTTAACAATATATACAACTCTTGATATAAAAATGCAGGAAGCCGCGGAAAAAGCTTTAACCGAAGCTTTAGATAAATTCGACCAGGAACATTTAAGTACTTTTGAAAAAGAAGGTTCGGAACTTAAAAAAGTTCAAGGTGCCATAATGGCTATAGATCCGAAAACCGGCGCCATAAGAGTTATGGTCGGAGGAAGAGATTTTAAAGAAACGAAGTTCAACAGAGCCGTTCAAGCAAAAAGACAGGCGGGTTCTTCATTTAAACCGTTTGTATATACAGCTGCAATAGATACAAAACAAATGACACCGGCGACCGAACTTGAAGATGAACAAATGGTGTATGTGTTTGACGGAACAAAATGGAATTTGGTTTCAAGAAATGTTTCTTATGTGGAAAAGTTAGCCGAAAAAATGAAACCGGAAGAACTTATAGATCCTATGAAAATTTGGTATCCGGTAAATTATGGCGGTAGATATAGAGGAAATGTTTTGCTAAGAGAAGCTCTTGCAAGATCGTTAAACACCTGTGCGATAGAAACTATAGATAAAGTAACTCCGGCAGTTGTTATTGATTATGCAAGAAAGATGGGTATAAAAAGTCCTTTAACAAACACTTTATCTTTGGCATTAGGTTCAAGTGATGTTACGTTACAGGAAATGGTTTCGTCTTTCGGAACATTGGCTTCCGGAGGAGTAAGAACGGAACCTTACTTTATTACAAAAGTTATAGATAAAGACGGTAAAGTTTTAGAAAACAATTTACCTGTAGAAAAAGAAGTGTTGTCGCCCCAAACATCTTATGTTATGACAAATCTTTTACAAGGGGTTGTAAAAAACGGCAGCGGATATGCCGCAAGACAGTTAGGCAGACCTTGTGCCGGTAAAACGGGAACATCTAATGATAGTGTTGATGCTTGGTTTGTAGGATATACTCCGCAAATTGTTGCGGGTGTTTGGGTGGGTTATGACGATAGAACTTCTTTGGGAACAAAAGTTACGGGCGGCAGCCTTGCTTGTCCTATATGGACGGCATTTATGAAAGAAGCTTTAAAAGGTTATCCTACAGTTGATTTTACACAGCCTACAAGCGGAATAGAGTGGGCTTTGATAGATCCTAAAACAGGTCTTCTTGCATTGAGTAAAACGCAAAATTCTTATTTGGAAACTTTCTTGGAAGGAACGGTTCCTACTATGTACTGTACTCAAAAAAACAAGTACGATGAAAAATCGGTGATAGAAGATTCCGATGACCAAGAAGGGTATTAATTTTCTTCTTTAAAATAATCAAACACATCTTTAAAAGTTAAATTTGCAATTTGTAAGTTTGCAAATTTGTTGTAAAGTTTCATCTTTGATTTGTTTAACATATCGGAATGAATACCGTATCTTAAAGCAAGACTTGCTTCTACATATGCGGATAATTTGTCGCAAACTTCCACCAATTCACCGTCTGCCGCATTGAATTCGTTTTTATTATATTTTTCTTCGATTGTATCTACAAATTTAATTTCGTTGTTTTCTACAATTCTGTTGGTAAACTCATGTTCTATAAAATATTTCATTTCAAAATGCCATGTTTCAGGAAGTAGAGGCAGAATTCTGCCTTCAACTTGTTTCTTTTCAAATTCTTTTATTATGTCTTCAAGTCCTTCTACCGAAGATTTTACCGGGCTTATTATATCTTTTGTTAAAATTTCAGGTAAATCGTGGAATAAGGAAGAAAAGAAATTATTGTAACATCTTTTCTCACAAACTTTCATATCCAAAGAGTACAGGTATGCAAAAATTGCCACTATAAACATGTGTCCTAAAACGGTGGTTTTAGGTTGTCTGAACGATTGTGCCCATCTTTGTTGGAATCTTAATTGACCGCACAAATCTAAAAATCCGTAATATTTTTTGTTCATTACAAGATTTTTTACACCTGCAAAATCCTGATATTTAGATACACAATTTTCAACGGTTTCTTTTGTTCTGTGTATTCCGTAAAGCATTTGATTTAAAGGGTAAATTACACCGAACTCCCATCTTGTAGAAAATTCATGAGAAGCGGCTAAAATTCTTTTTTCATATTTTGCATATTCTTCATCAAACAAATATTGTTCAAACCTTTTTGAAAATTCCGGTCCGATTTTTGAAATATCTTCACTGAGATTTTCCAATACCCATTTGTTTAATTCTTTTTTCTTTTTAGACATTATTTCATGATAAACTTCCGGTTTTAAATCGGTAAGCATTGTTCTGTGAAAAAATTCGAATATTCCTCCTTCTATAAGTTTTAACCAATCGATTTTTTTGTTTTCTTCTTCGTCGAACTTTGCAATTATATATGCAATAATCATCTTATGTGCTTGTTTATCTATTTCAAAAAAATCAAACGGTCTTATATGATCGTTCCATCTTAAAATATTCGCTGCCGAAAATATTCTTTCAATAAGTTGCTTTGTTATCACTTCATTTCCTCCGATATCTTTTCATTTGTCATCCCGCACTTGATGCGGGATCTCGTCTTTGCTGTTTCCGACCGTCTGTACTTCTAATCTTCCGATTTCCTGCCGTTAATTATACATTACAAATTGTACATTATACATTGTCGTTTTGGTCGTCTTCATATTTTCCTTCCACATCTATTACATTATCTTTATTTAATGTTTTTTCCGAACTTTCGGAAACTTGTTTTTTGTAAAAATCATCATTTCTTACTATAACAAATTTTTCAACAATTAAATAAATTATACTTAACATTATTGCACCGAAAAATGCCGTAGAAAAATTTTTTATATAAAAACCTTTTACCAAACTTTCTACAAATATCAATAAAAAAGCATTTATAAATAAAGTAAAAAGACCTAATGTAAAAAAGTTTACCGGTAGCATTATAATCTTTATTACGGGTTTAAGATATATGTTTATGAGCGACAATACGATTGCCGAAACTATTAATGTTTGCCAGCTCGAAATAACAATTCCGTTAAAAATTCCGGATACCATAAACAAAGCAAACATATTTATTAAAGTCACTATAACAAAATTTCTCATTTATTTTTCTCCAATTTCTTATGATTGAAATATACATATATTTTACCAAAATTTATGTTATCGGTTTTATATCTGCTGTAACATTTTTTTATGTTCGGTTCGTTTAAAAATCTTATAACCTTCTTTTTTAGTTGTCCCGATCCTTTGCCCGGTATTATTTCAACGATATCTGTTTTTTTAGTTACGGCTTGTTGAATTATATCGTTTAGAGCTTTATCGATTTCTTTACCTTTATTAAAAATATCGTGTAAATCAAGTTTCAAATAAGACATTTACTTTACCATTGTTATAGATTTGTTTTTTATGTAATCATTAATATTCATAAAAGTTTCCACTGTTTTGAGTTTATATTTTGTTTGAACAACGGAAACATCTTTATTATATATTTTATTGAAATATAGCAGAACATAATAATTCGTTTGCAACAAAATTTCCATGCATATAAATATAAAGATAACAGCGGATAATAAAATTAAAATTTGTTTCATTTGATTTTTATTCTGGCTATGGTATATTTCGGGAAAAGTTTTATATCTTGTTCAGGCACGGTAATAACTATTGCCTGATTGGCTTTACCGGGGGAAATTGTATCTACAACTTTTCTTGAATTTGCTATTTGAATATCTCCCAATTTTATTTTATAAGGTTCAAATTGATAAGGAGACAATAAATCGAATTCGTCACCTTTAGATAATTTGTGCCTTAATTCAAGAGTTATTTTGTTGTCATTAATTTCTCTTACAACTCCGCAATTTCTGTAATTGCTTTTGCTTGAAGTATCGTTATAATCTTGAGCGGAGTCATCCGGTATCCCGTTAAAAAAGCCTAATGTATATCTTCTGTTTTGTAAAGTTTCAAGTTCTTTCATATATAATGTATGGTTCCAATTTTCGGGATTGTTGTAATAATCATCAATTGCTTTTCTGTAAATTCTTGCCGTTTGTGCAACATAATATTCCGTTTTTGTTCTGCCTTCGATTTTTAAAGAATCTATTTTTGCTTGCAAAATTTTATCAAGTTTAGGCATTAAACATAAATCTTTGGAATTAAAAAAATATGTTCCTTTATCATCTTCTTCTATCGGATAATAGTTGCCCGGTCTTTCTTCTTCTTCGAGATACATTTTATATTTCCATCTGCAGGAATGAGCACATGCTCCCTGGTTTGCACTTCTTGAAGCCATAAAAGCCGAAATAAGACATCTTCCGGAATAACTTATACACATTGCACCGTGTATAAACATTTCTATTTTTATATCCGGACATTTTTGTTTTATTTCTACTATTTCATTAAAAGAAGTTTCTCTTGATAATACACATTGGCTTGCTCCCATCTTTCTCCAAAAGTCTACCGTAAGATAAGATGAAACATTTGCTTGTGTAGATATATGTAAAGGAATATTTGGAATTCTGTCGTGTACAAATTGAAACACTCCCGGATCCGAAATTATAATTCCGTCGGGATTTAATTCTTTTATAGTATTAACAAATACAGATAATTTTTCTATATCTTTATTATGAGAAAATAAATTTAATGTAAGGTAAATCTTTTTATTTGTATTGTGAACAAACTCTATTCCTTCTTTAAGTTCTTCCAAAGGAAAAGAAGACCTTGCTCTTAAAGATAAATCCGGAGTTCCGGAATAAACGGCATCCGCTCCGTATAAGATTGCTGTTTTTAATCTCGATAAAGAGCCTGCAGGTAATAATAGTTCGGATTTAAATTTTTCCATAACACATATATTATAGCAATTTTTACAACTATACTTCTAATCTTCCAATCCTCCAATCTTCAAATCTTCCAAAATTGCCGAGGGCAATTTTAGGGCTTGACATTTTTTTAAAAGTGTGGTATAAGTATGCCCATTGCAAATCGGAATTGCAAAAAGTTCTTTTAAAAGCAGTTGATAAAAATAGGTCAACCGTTCAATGAAAATTTACAGAATAAATTTTCCGCTTGACAAATTTTTAAAAGTGTGATATAAGTATGCCCATTGCAAATCGGAATTGCAAAAAGCTCTTTTAAAAATAGTTGATAAAAATAATTTAATTGTTCAATGAAAATTTGCAGAATAAATTTTCCGCTTGACAAATTTTTAAAAGTGTGATATAAGTATGCCCATTGCAAATCGGAATTGCAAAGTTCTTTTTAAAAATTTGAAATAACAAAGTACAAAAGAAAAAAAGTACTTGACAAATTTTAAAAAGTTTGGTATAACTTTAAAGCTTTGAAAAAAATACTTGACAAAAATTTTAATTTGTGGTATAAGTAAAAGCAGAATTGATCTTTTAGTAGTTTTTAGCAGTAACCTTTTAAGTAGCAGTAATTAATAGTACGGGTAAATAAGTCTTCTGGAAATAATGAAGCACCCAACTAATATATAGACAGAGAAAATTCTTTGCTGAAAGGCAAGATGCAAAGAAGGATGGTTTTTTTTCTCTCTCAAAAAGGTCTTTGATAACTGAATAATATGCAGATGAGTGTCCTGTAAAAGGGGCAATCAAGCAATTTAAGGGTCTAGTTGTTTTTTTGTAGTTTATATATGTTTAAACATATATTATTAATGTAATTAAGAGCTTAAGCAAAACTCTATAAAATTTTTTTATGGAGAGTTTGATCCTGGCTCAGAGTTAACGCTGGCGGCGTGCCTAACACATGCAAGTCGAGCGAGTTCTTACAGAGTATCGTAAGAATTAGCGGCAAACGGGTGAGTAACACATGGGAAACCTCCCTTAGAATGGGGAACATCTCCGTGAAAACGGAGCTAATACCGCATAAGACCACAGTTTGGCATCAAACAGGGGTAAAAGCAGCAATGCGTTCTAAGATGGTCCTGTGTCCTATCAGCTAGTTGGTGGGGTAACGGCCTACCAAGGCTAAGACGGGTATCCGGCCTGAAAGGGTGAACGGACACACTGGAACTGAGACACGGTCCAGACTCCTACGGGAGGCAGCAGTGGGGAATTTTGGACAATGGGGGAAACCCTGATCCAGCGACGCCGCGTGGAGGATGAAGGTTTTAGGATTGTAAACTCCTTTTGGAGGGGAAGAATAAATTGACGGTACCCTCAGAAAAAGCCACGGCTAACTTCGTGCCAGCAGCCGCGGTAATACGAAGGTGGCGAGCGTTACTCGGAATTACTAGGCGTAAAGCGTATGTAGGTGGTTGAATAAGTCTATGGTGAAATTTCCTGGCTCAACTGGGAAGGGTACATAGATACTGTTCGGCTTGAGTGTGTGAGGGGGAGACGGAATTCCTGGTGTAGCGGTGAAATGCGTAGATATCAGGAGGAACACCGATGGCGAAAGCAGTCTCCTGGCACAATACTGACACTGAGGTACGAAAGCTAGGGTAGCAAACAGGATTAGATACCCTGGTAGTCCTAGCTGTAAACGATGCTCACTAGATGTGGGAGGTATCGACCCCTTCCGCGTCGACGCTAACGCATTAAGTGAGCCGCCTGGGGAGTACGGCCGCAAGGTTGAATCTCAAAGGAATTGACGGGGGCCCGCACAAGCGGTGGAGTATGTGGTTTAATTCGA
>NZ_DGIC01000012.1:102318-218070 GCF_002392975.1 Candidatus Ruminimicrobiellum ovillum | reverse complement strand
GTTGAATATAATGATGAAATTCGTAGAGCTGTGTAAATTTAAATAGATATTGTTTCTAAAATATGGTTTATAATTTGAAGTTTGATAAAAGGCTTACTGGAAAGTAAGCCTTTTTTTGGTTGCAAGTGATATAAATATACACTATAATTACAGTGTGAAGTTATAGGTACATTGTTTTAGGGAGGAAAAAACTATGAACAATATAATAAAAAAAAGAAAAGGTTTTACCTTAGTAGAGTTGGTAATAGTGATAGTTATTGTAGGTATTCTATCCGTAATATCCGTGCCGATATATAGAGGGTATGTGGATAAAGCAAAATTTACTGAAGGTCATATATTAGTTAATGCAATAGCAAAAGCGGAACTTGCGTTTCATGTAAAAAATGATTATTTTTGTGATGATTATGGCGGAAAAGGTGAATATCTTGATGTAGATTCGCGAGGAAATAAATATTTTAGGGATTGGTATACAGAAGCAAATAATAATTGGGCAGACAAGGCCTCAATGAACATAGTTTCGAAATTGAAAAAAATGTCAGATGATGACGGTTATGATACTTATGTTGATATCCATGCAGGTTACTTTACAGAAAATGGGGAATTATGGGAGGTTCATACAAGAGTGTATGCTAATGGTGGTATAGAAGATATACGAACAACAAAAGGCTCATCCTATATGCCGGAACCCCAGAGTAATTTTGATGTTTGCTGATATTTTGTTCTATTCAGTTTATAACAAAAAAAGACTTGCAGTTATATCTGCAAGTCTTTTTCTTTATATCTAAAAAGTTATTTTAAAGCGCTCCCAAGGAGAATTGAACTCCTGCTGCATGATTGAAAATCATGTGTCCTAACCCCTAGACGATGGGAGCTTAAAAAAGTGAGCCCGACGCGACTTGAACGCGTGACAGCTTCATTAAAAGTGAAGTGCTCTACCAACTGAGCTACGGGCCCATCTCAAAACTAACAATGTAAAAAATTTTATCAAAAAAAATATTTTATGTCAAGACCTGAAATTACAATTTATAATTTACAATGTAAAATTTATAATTAGCAACAACAGCAAAACGATAATTTTACCCATTCACCTGTCGTTTCTATCCTTCTATACATCCATACATCTATTCCTCAAAATTGCTCTTGGCAATTTTTTGTTGACAAAGAAAAAATGTTTTAATACAATAACAAAGGTCTGTAATAAAGGCAATTTATAATTTTCAATGGACAATTTATAATTAACGACAACGATAGAATAATAAACTGCTAAAAATAAATATCATTTAAATAAAATATAGACCGTTAAGCTTAAAAAAAGCTCTAACGGTTATTTTTTGGAAGGTAAATATGTCTACATTAGTTGTGTTAGGTACTCAGTGGGGAGATGAAGGAAAAGGTAAAGTTGTTCATTATCTTGCGGCAGAAGCGGATTATATCGTCAGATATCAGGGCGGTAACAATGCGGGACACACTTTAATATATGAAAACAAACCGTTTGTTTTACATTTAATACCATCCGGAATATTGTTTCCTAAAAAAGTTTGTATGATTACAAACGGTGTCGTTGTAGATCCTAAAGCTTTAAAAGAAGAAATAGATGTATTAAAAAAGAAAAAAATTCCCGTTGACGGAAGATTTTTCGTAAGTGAAAGAGCACATGTTATTCTTCCTTACCATAAACTTATAGACGGTATGCTTGAAAGCGATACAACACAAACAAAAATAGGAACAACAAAGAAAGGTATCGGTCCTTGCTATACCGACAAAGTCAGAAGAGTCGGTATAAGAGTTATAGATTATATAGATAAAGAAGTTTTTCTTGAACTTTTAGACCAAAATTTAAAAGAAAAAGAAAATATGCTTAAAAGAGTTTGTGATATAAAGAAATTAAAGAAAGAGATATTGAAAGATCATGCAGTATTATCAAAGTTCTTGAAAAAATATGTTGCGGATACTTCGGTAATGATTGCAGATGCAATAGCAAAAAAGAAAAAAGTTTTATTCGAGTCTGCTCAAGGTACAATGCTCGATTTGGATTACGGAACATATCCTTTCGTAACATCATCAAATCCTACATCGGGCGGAGCAAGCACCGGTGTCGGTATGGGGCCGTCAAATGTAGATGCTGTTTTGGGTGTAGTTAAAGCTTATACAACAAGAGTCGGCGAAGGACCTTTCCCAACGGAACTTTTTGATAAAACGGGCGAATTTTTAAGAGAAAAAGGTCAGGAATTCGGAGCAACAACAGGCAGACCGAGAAGATGCGGTTGGTTTGATGCGGTTGTTTTAAGACACAGTGTCAGAGTTAACGGTATAAAACATCTTATCCTTACAAAACTTGATTGTTTGGAAGGATTGGACAAAATAAAGATATGTGTAGCTTATAAATATAAAGGTAAAATTTTGAAAGATTTTCCTGCATCGAGAATAGTTCAAAGAGATTGTAAACCTGTATACGAAGAAATGCCGGGCTTAAACGGTGTTGTAAGAGGCGTAACAAAATTTGAAAAGTTACCGACAAATGCAAAAAAATATATAAAGAGATTGGAACAGTTGGTAGGTGCAAAAATAGATTTGGTTTCTCTCGGAAGAAAAAGAGAAGAAACAATTCCTGCGGGAAAGAAAGTAAAATTATTTTAAGAAATTTATATAAGTAGGGAAGAAAAATGGTTTTAAAAAAATGTATTTTGGCTTTAGAAGACGGTAAAGTTTTTGAAGGATTTTCCTGTGGTGCAGATACGGAAAGCACGGGGGAAATTGTTTTTAACACTGCTGTTTTCGGGTATCAGGAAATTGTTACCGATCCCGCAACAGCAAAACAATTAATCTGTTTTGCTCATCCGCATGTTGGCGATTGCGGATTTAATAACCAAGATTTTCAGTCCGGAGCTATTCAAGCTACCGGGCTTTTTTTTAAGGAATACAGCAAAAGATATTCCAATTGGAGAGCAGAAGGTTCAATGCAGGACCAAATTGTTAAAGACAATGTAGTTGCAATGGAAGGATTTGATACGAGAGCTTTAATAAAACATATAAGAGAAAACGGTACTCAAAAAGCTATAGTATCAACAAAAGATTTTGATGTTGAAAGTTTAAAATCAAAACTTGCAAAAGTTGTCGCAAACGATAAACAGGATTTGGTTAAAACCGTAACATGTAAAGAAAAATATTCTTTAAACGAAAACGGTAAAAAACAAAAAATCGCAATAATAGATTACGGTTGTCCGAAAAGTTTTATAGATACTTTTACATCTCAAGACTATAAGGTTACGGTATTTCCCGCAACCGCAACGGCAGACGAAATTTTAAAAGAATGTCCGCAGGGTATATTTTTATCAAGCGGTCCGGGATATGCGGCAAATTCAAGTTATGCAATTGATACGGTTAAACAAATAATACAAAAATGTCCGGATATGCCTGTATTTGCTATCGGTTTCGGTTCACAGGTTTTGGCACTTGCCAACGGTGCAAAAGTGGTAAAACACAAAATAGGTCACAGAGGAGCAAATTATCCCGTTAGAGATATTAATACAAACAAAATAGCAATAACATCTCAGAATAACGGTTATTATACGGACAAAAACTCAATAGAACAAAACGAAAATTTACAAGTAACACATATAAATTTATATGATGGGACGGTCGCAGGTTTTGCCAATAAAAAAGGTAACAATTTCGCAGTGGAGTTTTATCCTTCTTTAGATTCAGACGAAACCGGATACTTGTTTAAAAATTTCTTTGATATGGTGGAAAAAAATGCCTAAAAGAACAGATCTAAAAAAAATACTTATAATTGGTTCGGGACCTATCGTTATAGGTCAAGCTTGTGAGTTCGATTATTCCGGAGTACAAGCAATAAAAGCTTTAAAAGGAGAAGGATATAAAGTTGTTTTGGTAAATTCCAACCCTGCAACAATTATGACAGACCCCGAATTTGCCGATGCAACATATATTGAACCTTTGGTTCCGGAAATTGTTGAAAAAATTATTGAAAAAGAAAAACCGGATGCCATTCTTCCTACACTCGGCGGCCAGACAGCATTAAACTTGGCTGTAGCCTTAGCCGAAAAAGGTATTTTGGCTAAACATAATGTAGAACTTATCGGTGCGGATTTTGATACCATTTCAAAAGCGGAAGACAGAAAACTTTTCAAAAAAATGGTTGAAAGTATCGGCCTTGATTTACCGAAAAGCGGTTATGCTTACAACATGAAAGAAGCAAGAGAAATTGCGGAATCCATAGGTTTTCCCGTTATTATAAGACCTTCGTTTACTTTGGGCGGTGTAGGTTCCGGAACAGCATGGACAAAAGAAGAGTTTGAAGAAATTGTTCAGGCGGGACTTCAGGCAAGCCCTATAAGCGAAGTTTTAATAGAAGAGTCCGTTTTAGGTTGGAAAGAACTTGAAATGGAAGTTATGAGAGACAGAAAAGATAATTGTATTGCAATATGTTCAATAGAAAATGTTGATCCGATGGGTGTTCATACCGGAGATTCCATTACCGTTGCACCTGCAATGACAATTACCGCAAAAGAATATGCAAAAATCAGACAAGATTCGTTCAGAATACTAAGAGTTATCGGTATGAGACACGGCGGTGCAAATATTCAGTTTGCACAAAATCCTAAAGACGGAAGACTTGTTGTTATAGAAATGAACCCTCGTGTAAGCCGTTCATCGGCTTTGGCATCAAAAGCTACGGGTTTTCCTATAGCAAAAATTTCAAGTTTGTTGGCGGTAGGATACACATTGGATGAACTTACAAATGATATTACGGCTCCTAACCCTGCAAGTTTCGAACCGACGGTAGATTATCATGTTATAAAAATTCCGAGATTTGCTTTTGAAAAGTTCGGTGATACAAACCAAACACTCGGGACAGCAATGAAATCCGTTGGTGAAACAATGGCGTTGGGCAGAACATTTAAAGAAGCATTGCAAAAAGCTATAAGAGGATTGGAAGTTAAAAGAAGCGGTTACGGTCTTGAAAATGTAGGTATAGATAAAGAGTTAAACAAACTTCTTGAGTTGGGTACGGATGAAGCGAAGAAAAAAGCTTTGGAAATTGTTACCGCAAAACTTGCAACACCAAACTGCGACAGAATTTATGTAATAAGATACGCTTTGAAGCTCGGAATGTCCGTTGACGATATTTTCAATGTATGTAAAATAGATCAGTGGTTCGTAAATCAAATAAAAGAAATTGTTGATATGGAAAGCGAAATTCCCAACATATTCAAATTGAAAGGGGAAGATCAAAAACTTCTTTTAAGAAGAATAAAACAGTTCGGATTTTCAGATAAACAAATAGCAATAGCTACAGGCAAAAAAGAAGAAGAAATAAGAGCATTAAGAAAAGAATTAAAAATTATTCCCGTATACAAACTTGTAGATACTTGTGGCGGAGAATTTAAAGCTAAAACCGCATACTACTATTCAACTTATGAAGATGAAGACGATGTAGTTGTTTCCGATAAGAAGAAAAAAGTTATGATTTTGGGTGCAGGTCCCAACAGAATAGGTCAGGGTATAGAGTTCGACTATTGTTGTGTGCATGCAGTGCTTTCCTTAAAACAGGAAGGGTATGAAACAATAATGGTAAATTGTAACCCTGAAACCGTTTCTACCGATTACGACACTGCAGACAAACTTTATTTTGAACCGTTAACGGTGGAAGATGTTTTAAATATTGCGGATAAAGAAAAACCGGAAGGTGTTGTTGTTCAGTTCGGCGGACAGACTCCTTTAAATTTAGCATCAGCTTTAAATAAGGCAGGACTCAAAATTTTGGGAACATCCGTTGAATCTATAGATATGGCAGAAGACAGAAAAATATTCAGTAAAGTGTTGAAAAAATTGAATATTCCTCAAGCGGATTCCGGTACTGCAACAACATTTGAAGAAGCTAAAGCTATAGCAAGTAAAATCGGTTATCCGGTAATGGTAAGACCTTCTTACGTGTTGGGCGGTAGAGCCATGGAAATTGTTTACGATGAGAATCATCTTGAAACATACATTTCAAAAGCTACCGATGTAAGTGAAGGTAAACCTATCCTTATAGATAAGTATCTTGATAACGCTATAGAAATAGATGTTGATGCACTTTCCGACGGTAAAGATGTGTATATTGCAGGTATTATGGAACATATCGAACAGGCAGGTATCCATTCCGGAGATTCCGCTTGCGTTCTTCCTACACACACTTTATCTAAAGATGTAATAACAAAAATAAAAGAACATACAATAAACTTGGCAAGAGAAATTAATGTTAAAGGATTAATGAATATTCAGTATGCCGTTAAAAACGGTATTCCTTACCTTTTGGAAGCAAACCCGAGAGCTTCAAGAACGGTTCCGTTTGTTTCAAAAGCTATAAGTTATCCTTTGGCAAAACTTGCTTCAAAAGTTATGATAGGAAAAGCGGTTAAAGATTTAATTCCCGCGGAATATTTGAACGGTCAACTAAAACATATAGATTATACATGTGTAAAAGAAGTTGTGTTGCCATGGATAAGATTTGCTAATGTTGATACCGTTTTAGGTCCTGAAATGAAGAGTACCGGTGAGGTTATGGGTATAGATAAAGATTTCGGTAAAGCATTTGCTAAAGCCGAACTTGCTTCAGGTACAATATTGCCCGATTCGGGAACAGTATTTATAAGTTTGGGTCAAAGAGATAAATCGAAAGGTCTTGAAATTGCAAAAGATTTTATAGACCTTGGATTTAGTGTTATAGCAACAAAACACACTGCGGAATTCTTTAAAGAAAACGGACTTGATGTAAAAGAAGTTCACAAAATCCAGGAAGGAAGACCTAATGTCGTTGATATAATTTCCAACAAAGAAGTTGCTTTGATAGTAAATACACCGTCCGGACAAAAGAGTCATCACGACGGTTACAGTATCAGAAGAACAGCTTTAATGTATAATGTTCCTATAGTAACAACACTTGCCGCAGCCAGAGCAAGTATTGAAGCGATAAGGGCAAAAAGAAATTATGATTGGGAAGTTTGCAGCATACAAACTCATTATAAGCTTGATAAATAAAAAACTGAAAAATTTTAGTTACAACTTTGAAATTCCGAGCTTCATGTACCGTGTACACTTTTGTACACTACAGCTCGGAATTTCTTCGTTTCACAAACAAATATTTCAGTTTTTTTCTGTCCTTACATTAATTACTAATTAATAATTACTAATTACTAATTGCTAATTTGTCTTTGGCAATTTAGTGCCGTTTTTAGTATAATCTAATCAATATAAAAAATAATAAATTACGGAGGCATAAAATGGCAGAAATAGTTATAACGGAAGCAAATTTTGAACAAGAAGTTGTAAAATCGGATGTTCCCGTATTGCTTGATTTTTGGGCTCCATGGTGCGGACCTTGCAAAATGTTGTTGCCTGTAGTAGATGAAATAGCAAAAGAATATGACGGCAAAATTAAAGTCGGTAAAGTTAATACCGATGAAAATATGTCATTGTCATCGCAGTTTCAAATAACATCTATTCCTTGCCTTATAATATTTAAAGACGGAAAAGCAATAAATAAAATGGTCGGCTTCAGACCTAAAACCGCTATAGAGCAGGAGTTAAATAATGTTTTATAAAAAACTTTTTGTCTTGTTATTGTTTGTAGTTGCATGTTGTTCTTTTTCTTGTGCGGAAATATCTCCCGATTTTACTTTGCAGGATTTGGAAGGTAAACCGGTATCTTTATCCGATTATAAAGGTAAAGTCGTATTTATAGATTTTTGGGCAACTTGGTGCCCTCCCTGCAGAGCTTCTATTCCGGAAGTGGAAAAGCTATATGAACAGTATAAAGATAACGAAGATTTTGTAGTGTTAGGTATAAATTTGCAGGAAGATAAAGATACAATAGCTAAATTTCTGAAGAAACAGAAAATGAGTTATCCTATATTGTTAAGTGATAAAAAAGTTATAGCAAATTATAAAATATCGTCCATACCTCAATTCTTTATAATAGATAAGAACGGGGAAATTTATAACAAATTTGTAGGCTTTGCTCCGGGTGTGGCAGAACTTTGGCAAAAAGATATAAAAAAATTACTATAGAAAAAATATTAAAACAGAGAGAATAAAATATGATATATGATGTTATAATAGTCGGCGGCGGACCTTCCGGTATGTCGGCTGCAATATATGCTTCAAGAGCAAGGCTTAAAACTTTACTTATAGAAAAAGCAGGTTGCGGCGGGCAAATCGCAATAACCGATCATCTTGAAAATTATCCCGGTTTTGAAGAAGGTATTAACGGGTTTGAGCTTGCCATGAAAATGGAAAAACAGGCAAGAACTTTCGGATGTGAAATAGTTTACGGTGAGGTTTCTTTTATGGAAACCGATGATGCGATAAAAAAAGTTATACTTTCGGACAAAAAAGAATATTTTACTAAAACGATTATTATAGCAAGCGGAGCAAATTTCAGAAAGTTAGGCGTTGAAGGAGAACAAGAATTTATAGGTAAAGGTGTATCTTATTGTGCTACTTGCGACGGACCTTTTTTCAGAAACAAAGAAATTGCAGTTGTCGGCGGCGGAGATTCGGCATTACAAGAAGCATTGTATTTAACGAAATTTGCTACAAAAGTTAATTTAATTCACAGAAGAGACCAATTCAGAGCGGCAAAAATTTTGCAGGAAAAAGTTTTTGCGGAACCTAAAATAAATATAATATTCGATTCCGTAGTAGAAAAAATTTCAGGTAATATTTCGGTGGAACAAGTGATGTTAAAAAATGTTAAAAATAACATTTCGTCACCGTTGAATGTTAACGGCGTTTTTGTCTTTGTCGGTTGGTTGCCGAATACAAAATTTTTGGAAAACACAAAAATAAAGTTAAACGAAGCAGGTTACATCGTAACCGATGACAATATGAACACTTCAATAGAAGGAATTTTTGCTTGCGGAGATGTAAGACAAAAAATATTGAGACAGGTAGTTACCGCCGCGGGTGACGGAGCTATAGCGGCAATTTCCGCCCAACACTTTATAGAAGGATAAAAACTTTTTATAGAATAAAAAGTTTGGTGAATAGCTGAACACAAATTGTAAACAATTTGTTGGTGAAAGGGTGAAAAGTTTGTCATCCCGTACTTGATACGGGATCTTCGGATGATTTGCCATTGCAATGTTGGCAAACATTCCGTGCAACGACTCGTAGTTAAAGCCTTTAAGCCATTCACCCATTAAGCCTTTAAGCTAAAAAATACGGAGTATTTTTTATTGTGGACAAAGTTTTATATATCATAGATGCAAGTGCATATATTCATAGAGCATACCATGCTATAAGACCGTTAACGACATCAAAAGGTGTTCCTACGAATGCCGTTTATGGTTTTATAAAACTTATCAATAAAGTAAAAAACGAACAAAAACCGGACTACATTGCAGTATGTTTCGATCATCCGTCAAAAAATTTCAGACATCAATTATCTCCGATATACAAAGCAAACAGAAAACAGTTGGATGAAGATTTAATAAAACAAATGCCTATAGCAAGACAGGCTGTTAACGCTATGCAACTTGCTTCTTTTGAAATGGCGGGCTTTGAAGCCGACGATGTTATAGGAACGGTGGCGAAAAAAGCCGAAAAAGAAGGTATAAAAGTTGTTATTGTTACGGGTGATAAGGATTTGTTTCAGTTGGTAAACGACAATATTCATATTTGGAACGAATCTAAAAATATAATGTTCGACAGTCAAAAAGTTTATGAAAAATACGGTTTATATCCCGATAAAGTTGTAGATATGTTGGCTTTAATGGGCGACAATTGTGATAATGTTTGCGGAGTTAAAGGTATAGGGGAAAAAACAGCAGTAAAACTTATAAACACTTACGGCAGTGTTGAAGATATTATTGCAAATGCCGATTCGATTAAAGGTAAAATATCACAAGCAATTAAAGACGGTGCAAACGATGTTTTGTTAAGTAAAAAGCTTGTACAACTTGAACTTAATGTTCCTATAGATGTTTCTGTGGAAAAATTACAATATAACGACAATTTGTTTGAAACAGAAACGGCAAAAGAGTTTTTTAAAGAGTATGAATTATACAGCTTTATTCCTAATCGTTCACAACAGATAACTTTTCAAGTGAACCGACAACGAGATAAACAAGAAGAAAAAATTGCAGAACAAAAAGTTATACATAAAGAAATAAAAAATATTGTAAAAATAGTCGATACTACAGAAAAGGCAACCGAGCTTAAACAACAGTTATTACAACAAAAAGAAATAGCAATAAACATAGAAACCGCAGGTTCCGGAATAATGCAGGATTTGCTGGTGGGAGTTTCTTTCTGTTACGGACAAGACAACAATTATTATATTCCCGTAAATCATAGCGATTTTATATTGCAACAGGTTCCGGAACAAGATTTTATTGAAATTTTTAAATCTGTATTTGAAAATGAAAATATAAATTTTATAGGTTGCGATTTAAAGTTTGTTAAACATATACTTAAAACATTAAATATAGAACTCAAAAATATATCTTTTGACGTTATGATAGCATCTTATTGTATAAATCCTTCACAACAACATACAACAGAACAGTTGGCATTAAAGTATTTGAATTTTTATATAAAAACAGACGAAGAAATTTTTTCCAAAGGAACAAAAAAAATAAAAGCCGATAACCTTGATATAGAAACATTGGCACAATATTCATGTTCAAAATCCGTAAGCCTTTATAATTTAAAAGATGTATTAACAAACGAACTGAAAAAAAATAATTTGTCATCTTTATTTTTTGATATAGAAATGCCGATAGTTCAAGTATTATATGAAATGGAAAATATCGGTATAAAGACAGATAAAAACTTTTTAAATGATTTTGATAAAGAATTAACAAATGCAATATCTGTTCTTGAACAAAATATCTATAATTTGGCAGGAGAAACATTTAATATAAATTCACCTAAACAGCTGGCAACAATATTGTTTGAAAAAATGAATTTGCCTGTAATTAAAAAAACTAAAACAGGTTATTCAACCGATGAATCCGTTTTGGCTGAACTTTCTCAATATGATATTGCTAACGAAATATTAAAATACAGAGAATTACAAAAATTAAAAACTACTTATGTTGATTCGGTCATAAGATTTACCGAAATTGAAGGAGAAAGAATACACACAATATTTAATCAGGCGGTTACAACAACAGGCAGACTTTCTTCTTCGGATCCGAACTTACAAAATATTCCTATAAGAACGGAATACGGCAGAAAATTCAGGAAAGTTTTTGTAGCAGATGAAGGGAAAATTTTTGTTTCTGCAGATTATTCTCAAATAGATTTAAGATCTTTAGCACACATATCCAAAGATGCAAACTTAATTAAAGCTTTTTGTTCCGGTCAAGATATTCATACTGCAACCGCTATGGAAGTTTTTAATATATCTAAAAAAGAAGATGTTACAAAACAGCAAAGAATGGCGGCCAAATCCATAAATTTCGGTATAGTTTACGGTATATCTTCGTTCGGCTTATCCAAACAGTTGGATATTCCTGTTAAACAGGCAAAAGAGTATATAGACAGCTATTTTTCAAAATATTCCGGTATAAGGAACTGGTCTAATAAAATAATAGAAGAAACAAAACAAAAAGGATATGTTAAAACAATTACCGGAAGAATAAGATATATTCCGGAGATAAATTCTTCCAATAAACAGATAGTATCTTTCGGTGAAAGAATGGCTCTTAATACTCCTGTTCAGGGAACATCGGCGGATATTATTAAAATAGCAATGATAAATGTATCCAAAAAGTTAAAAGAACAAAACTTGAAATCCAAGATACTTTTACAGGTTCATGATGATTTATTATTGGAAGTGCCTAAAGAAGAAGAAAATATTGTTATAAATATGCTAAAATATGAGATGGAACATGCGGTAAAGTTGGATGTTCCTTTGTTGGTGGAAGTAAAAACAGGTAGTAATTGGGCAGAAATGGAAGGTATAAAATGATAATCGGGCTTACGGGAAGCATAGCTACCGGAAAAAGTCAATCATCTAAAATATTTAAACAACTCGGTTGTTATATAATCGATGCCGATAAAATATCGAGAACATTAACTACTAAAGACAGCAAATGTTTGAAAGATATTGTCGGTACGTTCGGAACGGATGTATTAAAGGACGACGGTTCTTTGAACAGAAAAAAGTTAGGTGAAATTGTTTTTAACGATAAACAGGCAAAAATAGAACTTGAAAGAATAATCCATCCTCACATAATAAGAAAAACAAACGAGATAATAGCAAAAAAATATAATGTTACCGACATTATAGTTGATGCTCCTTTACTTTTTGAAGTGGGATTGGACAGAATTTGTGATAAAGTTATTGTTATATATGCAAAATACCATTTGCAGCTGTCAAGACTTATGAAAAGAGATAATCTTTCAAAAGAAGAGGCTACCAAAAGGATAGCATTACAAATGCCGATAGAGGATAAAATGAAATTGGCAGATATTACAATAGATAATTCCGGAACTCTTGCAGAGCTTAAAAAAAATATAAAATTTATTTATAAAAAACTAAAAGATATAGATTAACGGAGGAAAGACATGAGAAAAGTTATTAGCTTAGCGTTAATGTTTTTATTTGTCGGTAGTATTTGTTTTGCTCAAGTAAAAAATTATAAAGTCGAAGCAACGGATGATATTCCTTCAAATAAGTCACAAGATGAAATAGTGTCTTCGTTAATAGAAAGGTTAACAAAACAAGCTATAGAAAAGTCCGATATTAAAATAAAAGATTATAAATTATCAAAAAAAGAATATAATCAATTCGTAAAAGATGTTGCTAAAGTTGAAGTGAAAAACAAAAAAGTATTCATGAAAAAAGGTAACCAACAGGCTGTAAATATTAAGTTGATTGTAAAAATGGATTCCGATATTGCAAGAAACTATTTGTATGAATTGCAACAAGAACAGAATGCAAAAAAAGAAGCAGAACTCATAGATGCCAAAGTAAAAGAAAAACTTGAAAAAATGGAAAAAGAAAAAGCTGAAAAAAGCGAGAAAATTGAAAAAAAAGAGGAGCTTGAAAAAAACATTCCAGTTGTAAATGCAGAGTCGGAAGAAGAAACTGTTAAAGATGAAACTGTAAAATCTAAAAAAGATAAAAAAGCTGAAGAAAAAGCAAAAAAAGAAGCAGATAAAAAAGCTAAAAAAGAAGCAAAGAAGAATGCAAAAAAAAGCACAGATGAAAAGGCTAAAGATGTTCAATCGGATATTGCTTTAGTTAATCAAAACGAAGTAAATGTAAGTTCTGCAAGTGTTACCGAAGTAAGTACAACAACGGCTAAAATAGCAGGTGATACAATACATAACGAAGTTGCGGTTGATACTGCGACCATAAAACAGGAAAAAACCGCAAACAATGTTGAAGTTAAAGAAATAGTTATTAAAGAAGAAAAAAAGTCTGTAGAACAAGTTTTACAGGAAATTGAAGCAGTCAAGAACGAAATAAAACCGGAGTTGGATAATTTTGACAGTTCATTAAAAAAGAGTGAAAACAAAGCAAAAATAGCACAAACCGTAGTTTCGACTATGCAACCCAAAATAGATAAACTAAATTCTCTTCAAGCAGAGAAAGCTTATGATGAAAATTCGGAAAAGGCAAAAATTCTTTCTTTAGGTTCTATTAATGCGGACAAAAAATATTTTGAAATAAAAATATTGTATAATGCCGAACAATCACTTGTTGCTGCATTAAAGTATGAATTTTCCGATATGGAAATAGAAAAAGCAAAAGAAATATATAAAACACCGAAAAAATTTGTGATAAAACCTTTGTTTTCTATAGAAGAAAATATGAAGACCGGTGCTTTAAATAAAGCGTTAACCGCATTTAGTATAAAACATGCGGATGTAGAAGGAGAAAAAATAGTTAATCTTTCTAAAAAAGTATTACCGTTTAAAGAAGTGGCAAGATTTGAAACTTATAAAAATATGGCAAAACAAAATCAAGGAAAAAAGAAATAATCGAAAATTAATTTACAGAGGTTTTAATGTACAAAAAAGTTGCGATTGTCGGCAGACCGAATGTCGGCAAGTCAACATTGTTTAACAGATTTATAGGTAAGAAAAAAGCTATCGTTCACAATATTGCGGGAACAACAAGAGACAGAAACGATTATGAAGTAGCTTGGAAAGATAAACATTTCATTGTTACCGACACTGCGGGTTGGAGTACGGAAACTTCGGAATTTTCGGAATCCATGAGCCAACAATTAAACTTGGCAATAGAAAGTTCCGATATTATTTTGTTTGTTGTTGACGGTAAATCGGGTATCCATCCTTTTGAACCCGTAATTGCAAAATCCGTAAGAGCAAGCAAAAAACCCGTAATACTTGTTGTAAACAAAATAGATACATTTGCCGAAGAAGTAAAAAGTTATGAATTTTATCAGTTGGGCTTTGAAAATATTATATCCGTATCATCTACACACGGCAGAAATATGGTTGAATTGCTTGAAGCGATATGTGAAATGATAGGCGATAACGATGTCGTTGAAAAACAAGATAATTTGTTAAAAATAATATTTGTGGGTAAACCTAATGTAGGTAAATCTTCGTTGGTAAATTCCATAACACAACAAAACAGATGTATAGTTCACAATATTCCGGGAACAACAAGAGATTCTCTTTCCGTTCATGCAACATACGAAGATACGGATTATTTGTTGATAGATACTGCCGGTCTTCACAGAGGAAACAAACAAAAAGATGATTTGGAATATTTGTCTACACTAAGTACAAACTATGCCATGGATGAAGCGGACATTGCCGTTCTTGTAGCGGATGCCGAACAAGGTATAGGTGAAACCGAAGCCAAAATATTGGGAATGATTATAGAAAAGAAAAAGCCGTGCATAATAGCCGTAAATAAATGGGACTTGATAGAAGATAAAGAAGACAGAATAAGAATGTTTCAACAGCAGTTGGAAGAAAAATTAAAGTTTTTGGATTGGGCAGATATTATATTTATCTCTGCAAAAACAAGACAAAGAGTAGACAGAATATTTAAACTTGCACCTGCAATTTATAAAGAATATTCCAAAATGGTTCCGCAGGAAGAACTTAACGAAGCAATCAGATATGCTACGGATAAAACTCCTTTTTCAAGAAAAGGTAAAGTTTTAAAAATAAAAGATATAGAACAACCCGTATCAAAACCGCCGACATTTAGAATTGCCGTAAACGATTTGGAATTGGTGCATTTTTCATATAAAAGATATTTGGAAAACATATTAAGAGAAAGGTTTTCTTTTAAAGGAACACCGATAATTTTGAAATTCAGAGAAATTTCAAAAGAGAAGTTTAAAGAATAAATTTTTGCAAAGCAAAAATTTGAGGTATAGAGGAATAGAAGTATAGAGGGATAGAAACTTTTTGTTTTACAAAAAGTTGATGAATGGAGATGGATAGGTTCGAAAGAATAGAAGATTAGAAGAAATGTCATCCCGCACTTGATGCGGGATCTCATCGGTGTCATTCTGAACTCGATTCAGAATCTATAAAAAATTAAAAATCGCATGGCGATTTTACAGCTTAGCTTCCAATCTTCCAATCTTCAAATAATCTGGGGTATTTTTTAAGATGTTAAAAATAATTTTATATTTAATATTTGCATATTTATGCGGAGCAATACCTTTTGGATATATAATTGCAAAGTTATTTAAACATATTGATATCAGAACCGTAGGTTCTGGAAATCCCGGTGCCACAAATGTTTATAGAACCATAAGTAAACCTTTAGGAATTTTGACTTTGATTTTAGATGTTTTGAAAGGGTTTATTCCAATATATTTTGTAAAATTAATAAATCCCGAATTTTCTTTGATAGTAATAGCTGTTGCTCTTGTTACGATAATCGGTCATATATTTACCGTGTTTTTAAACTTTAAAGGCGGAAAAGGTGTTGCAACGGCTTGCGGCGTATTTTTAGCATTGAATCCTTTATCCGTATTAATTTGTTTTATAACGTTTGTTATTATATTGGCAATATTCAAATATGTTTCGTTAGCATCCATTATTGCGGCAATGATGTTGCCGATAAGTTTATATTGTTTAGATTCTTTTCCCGAACTTATAGTCTTTTCCGGTATAATTGCAATTTTAGTCGTAATTCGTCATATCGGCAATATAAAAAGACTATTAAACGGAACGGAAAATAAAATATTTGGAACTAAAACCATAAAATAATAAGAGGCAAAAAATGAAGATATCAGTTTTAGGCGCCGGTTCTTGGGGAACAACACTTGCATGTTTGTTGGCAAATAACGGGCATAAAGTTTATCTTTGGGAAATAAATAAAGAAGCTGCGGAAAAATTGGATAAAGAAAGAATAATTCCGTTTATCGGCGGGGCAACCATTCCGGAAAGTGTTGTTATTTCAAGTGATTTAAATATTATAAATGAAACGGAAGCCGTATTATTTGTTGTACCTTCTCATTTTCTAAGATCAACCGTAATGTCTATAAAGAAATTAAATATTGATTTAGGAAAAAAACTTATAATCAGTGCAACAAAAGGTATAGAAAACGAAACATTGCTAAGAGTATCTCAGATAATAGAAGAAATTTATCCGGATACGAAAGACAAAATAGTTGCATTATCAGGACCGAGTCATGCCGAAGAAGTATCAAAACAAATTCCTACCGCCGTAACATCCGCATCAAAGAACGAATCTCTTGCCGTAAAAGTCAGAGATTTGTTTATGAACGATTATTTCAGAGTTTATACGCAAGACGATATAGTCGGTGTTGAGTTGGGTGCATCTTTAAAAAATGTTTTTGCGGTAGCAGGCGGTATAATAGACGGACTTCATTTCGGAGATAATACTAAAGCTGCAATAATATCCAGAGGTTTAATAGAACTTATAAATTTAGGTGTTGCTTTGGGCGGTAAAGAAAAAACTTTTTACGGACTTTCGGGTGTGGGAGATTTAATGGTTACTTGTTTTTCAAAACATTCAAGAAACAGAAATCTCGGTGAGATGTTGGCAAAAGGTAAAACATTGGAACAAGCCGAACAAGAACTTAAAATGGTTGCCGAAGGTGTAAAAACTTGTATGAGTGCTTATCAATTAGGCAAAAAATTAAATATAGATTTACCGATAATAAATCAAGTTTATGAAGTTTTGTTTAACAATAAAGATGCTAAAAAAGCCGTATATGATTTAATGACAAGAAGTCCGAAAGCTGAATGAGGAATAAAAAATGACTAAGAACGATTTAATAGAAAAAATAGCAAAAATAATGCCTTCAAAAAAAGAGGCAACTATAGTTGTAAATAAATTGTTTGATGAAATGTTGAACGCAATAGTAAACGGTGAAAAGGTAGTAATTACAGGTTTTGGAAGTTTTAATTTGTTGGTTACACAAGCCAAAAAGGGGAGAAACCCAAAAACGGGTGATACGATACTTATAGAACCGAAAAAGAAAATAAAATTTAAACAATCTAAAGAGATATTCAATGTTTGAACCGGACAAAAAATATTTAAATATAAGTGAAGTATCCGAAAGAACGGATGTTCCCGCTCACACGTTGAGATATTGGGAAACCGAGTTTAAACAACTTAAGCCGGAAAGGCATTCCGGAATAAGAAAATATTCTCCTTTGGATGTCGAACTTATTAAAAAAATTAAAGATTTATTGTATAATAAGAAGTATACAATAGAAGGTGTAAAAAAATGCCTTACTGTTGACAGAAGAAAAAAAAATATGTCTAATATGCAGGTTGGCGTTTCCGATTCAAAAATTCTTGAAGAAATAAAACAGGAATTAAAAGAAATTTTAGATATTCTGGAATAGTTGGTCGGGGTGTAGCACAGTTGGCTAGTGCGCTCCCTTCGGGTGGGAGAGGTCGCTGGTTCAAGTCCAGTCACCCCGATTTTTTTATGCATATGAAGTTTTTTCGTTTAATAATTTTATCTCTAATAATCTTTGTATCAAATATATATGCCAATAGTATGTCTGTCGACGAGAAAGAAGTTCAAATAGAACAAAAAGTTGCAGAATTTTCCCAACAAAATGCTTGGCTTAACGTGGATTCTTACATAGATTATGTCGGCTTGTCCGAACTGAAGTATGAAACAACAAATCCTCAAGAAGAAAAACAATCCGAACAATCTTTTTTTACACTTTTGGATTACATACCTAACACCGATAATGTTTTAATATCCGATGACAGCATAAAAGATATAATCAGTATCAAAAGCGAAAATGATGTTTTTTTACAAATTAAATATAACGATAAGTATGGTAACGAAATATCGGAAGGATATCCGAAATTGTATTACAGAAAACAAAGTTCGTCGGATTCTTGGACGGAAAAACTTTTTAATCCTTCGGGAAATAATTTGTTTAATATGGAATTACCTTTAGAATACGGAAATTACGAATATTATGTCGTTGCGGATAACGAAAATTATCCCGATGAATATATCTCACCGACAAAACTTATTATAGTCAGTGAAAGACCTCATTCTTTTAAAAATTTAAATCTTAGTTTGCAGGACGGAAAAGGAAACTCTAATACAAATTTAAATTTTCGCTGGACTGTTGCCAAAGGTGTTGAAAGCGATATATTAAAATATACTTTGTTTTTAGGAACAGATGAAAATTCCATGCAACAATACGATTTGGCGACCGAAGATTTTTATACAGCCGGAAATCTTTCTCCGAGAACAAGATATTATTGGAGAGTAGAGGTGGAAAATCAGTATGGTATAAAAATGTTAAATCCCATAACTTTTGATTTTGTTACTTTGGGTGAAATTAAAAAAGTTTATAATGCACCTAATCCGTTTAATCCTCAGAAAGGACAAACTACAAGAATATTTTTTGAAATGAGTAAAGAAGGTAAAGCCGAACTTGATATATATTCGGAATACGGGGACAAAATATATCATACAGTAAAAGCTAATCTGTCACAAGGTAACAACGAAATTGTTTATGACGGTAAAGATGATTACGGTAACATATTGTATAACGGAACATATTTGTGTGTAATAAAGAAAAAATATTCGGATGGCGGAAGTAAAACCGAAAGATGCAGATTGTTAATAATAAAATAATTTTAGTTTTAATAATATCTATATTTGTTGTTCAAAACATATATGCCACCGGGAAAAGAAAAAATTTTCTCTCTCACGGACCTTCTGTTGTCGCATTTTCTCAAGGAGAAACAGCATTAAATTCATTAGATGATCCTTCCGTAATATATCATAACAGTTCATTGTTGGGATATTTCGATTATAACAATGTGTCTTTATCAAGATACAATTTGTTTGACGGAACATCGTACAATGCTGCGGCAATTAATTACAGACTTTTAGATAATTTCTTTTTAGGCTTTTCCGCTATAGATTTGGCAAGCGGTGATGTTGAAATAAGGCAAGATGCGTTTGATAATCCTAAAACAGTTAAAACAAATCAATGGGCATATGTGCTTTCGGCTGCGACAACAATAAAGCCTATAGATACTTCTATAGGTATAAATTTAAAGTATATTTATTATGATTTATATGCTAAAAAAAATGGCGGTTTTGCAACGGATATAGGTTTATCAAAATATTTTGATAATGTGGACATAAAATATACCCGGGCAAAATTCGGCGTAGGTTTATCTATGCAAAACATTGTCGGTACCGGTATAAAACTTGATGAATACAAAGAAGATTTTCAATATATATTCAGATTGTCAACTTTAATGGAAATACCGATAATATACAGGCTTGAAACAAAAGATACTTTAACATTATCTTTGGATATAGTAAACGAAGATTCTTATAACGAACTTTTTGCGGGACTTGAATATAAGTTTATAGAAAAATATGCTGTAAGATGCGGTTATTATCCGGAACATATTACAGCCGGTTTCGGTATAAATATTTCCGCATTTACCGTAAACTATTCTATAGATTTCAATGAACTTGATTTAATAAACAGGTTTTCTTTGTCGTACAGATGGAATAAGAAAAAAAGATTGAAAAATGAATTGGAAAAAGAAGCACAGGCAGCGTTGAATCAAGACAGACTTTCACAACAACAAGCACAAGAAATGTTTGATAAAGCAAAAGATTTTTATAATAAAAAACAATACTTGTATTCAACAGATATTTTACAAAAAATTATAATGGATTATCCCACATACGAATCTCCGAATATTTATTTTGAAAAAATAAAGAAAATGATGAAAGAAAAATCTTCTTCAAGTTTTGATACTGATTTTGATGAGTATGCTTACTGGGCAGGTTACAAAAATTATTATGAAGGAAATTACGATCAATGTTTAAAAGAATGGATGAAATACCTTCAATTTGATAATAAAAACAAAGAAATCACGGAATATTACAATAAAGTAAATGAAATTGTAACCAATTCGATTGAAGAACAAAAGAAAAAACAATTCGAATATGAGGCAAACACTTTACTTAAGAACGGAATAATTTTATATAAAAACAAACAGTGGGTTGAATGTATAAAATATATGGAAAAATTGCAGGAATTTTTAAAGAAATCACAATATACAAACACATCTTTTAATTATTATTCTTCCGCAAAAGAATATATAGATAAGTCTGTAAAAGAAATAACAAAATCTTTAAAAAATACTGCAAAGCGGGAACAAAAAAATATACAAGAACCCCAAGAAGAAAATATTTTAATAGATGAGAAATTAGCGGATGAAAAATATAAAGAAGGATTAATTTTATATGCTAAAGGTAAATATTTTGAAGCGGAAAAAATGTTTGAACTTGCATTGAGATTGAATCCAAATCACCAAAGAGCAATCAATGCTTTAAAACATTTAAAATAATAGAAAATTTTGCTTCACAAATTTTTACCGAAAAACATAAACTATAAGCTTTAAACTTTAAGCTAAAAATTGCTCCGCAATTTTTTGACAGCTTTATAAAAAAAATGTATAATTTCTCAATATTAGTTGCAATATGTTTTTTTTAATAAGTGTAGTGAATATGGGTGGATGGCGGAACTGGCAGACGCACAGGACTTAAAATCCTGAGGCTCGCAAGAGCCGTGAGGGTTCAATTCCCTCTCTACCCATATTTTTTATTTTATAGAGGTAAAAATGGCAAACGATAAAGACGGAATATTAGTAGATTTTTCTGCAATAGAAAAGAATGTGCCGGTATATACATTAAAATCAAAAGGAATCCAGGCAATACCTATAGATAAAATTATAGGCAGTTTGGGAAGATATTTAGATTTTTCCGAAACATTGCTGCCGAAACGTAGCGACGGTTCATCCAGATACGAATACATAAAATCTTTAATGGAAAAAGGTATAAATTTGGAACCGATACAGGTTTACCAAATGTTGGATAACTATTTCATTATAGACGGTCATCACAGAGTTGCAGTAGCTAAAAATGAATTTAAAGCAAAATATATAGATGCCGATGTTACGGAAATTAAATTTGATTTTGAATTATCAAAAGATAAAAATTATACTTTCGATTCGGAAAGCACAAAAAAGTTTTTGATAAAGTTGGAAGAAAACGCTTTTCAAAAAGCAACAATGTTAAATAATAAAATTTTAATACATCCTTTAAAAGTTACCGAATTAAAAAGTTATGCAATATTAAACCAGGAAATATTGGATTTTAAAGAAAATTATAATAACGGTGAACTTATAAAAAGATCAATAATGTTTGTATCTTACAAATGGTATGCCGAAAGATTTTTGCCTGCCGTAGAATTAATGAAAGAAGAAAAAATTTTATCTAAATTCGCAAACAGAACTTATACCGACTTGTATGTATGGATACAAAAACATAAATATTTTTTAAGTCAGCAGGCGGGACACGATGTCGGTTTTGATTTTACCGCACATGACTTTATGGCAAAATATAAAGATAAAAAGTTTCTTGATATTATTCCTTCGATATTTACCGATATTATAAAAAACTTAGTAAAGTAATTTAAAATAAGGATAACTTATGAAAATTCTTGCCGTATCCGATAAAGAAGATGCAAAACTTCAAGATTTTATAATCGGAAATACAAATGTTATAAAAAAGATTGACTTTATTGTATCTTGCGGAGATTTATCTAAAAGTTATTTGGAATTTATTGTTGACAGTGTAAGAAAATATTTCTTCTTTGTAGAAGGTAACCATCCCACATTAAATAACGATACTTCCAAAGATTATTTTAAAAAAATAGCCGATAAAATTTATGATGATGAACAGCAGTTCAGTTTGGGCGGTATAAATTTGCATGCAAGAATGGAAGTTTATGCCGACTATATCTTGGTGGGTTTTGAAGGTTCAATGAGATACAATATGAAAGGGTATCAATATACCGAAAAAGAAATGGCAAGAATTGTAAGTAAAGTATCAAAAAAAATAAGAATACAACAAATAAAAGATTTTATATTCAGAAGAAAAAAGAAGAAAATAATCGTTGTTTCTCATGCACCTATATTAGGTGTTCATGATAAACAAGATACTTGTCATAAAGGCTTTTTATGTTTTAAAAATTTTCTTAAAAAGTTTAATCCGTTAATTTGGTTTCACGGACATGTTCATTTTGAAGGACAAATGACGGAACAAATTACGAAAGTAGATAACACAATGGTTATAAATGTTTACGGTTTTCATATCGTAGATATTGATAACGACAAAGTAAGTGTAGTTTCAAATATAAAGAATTTTGTAAATAGTAAGGCGGAATGGAAATAAAATGGCGCAAATAACAATAGTATTACCGGTTTACAACGTAGAAAAATATCTTACACAATGTTTGGATAGTATAATAAATCAAACATTTAAAGATTTTGAATGTTTGTGTATTAATGACGGTTCTACAGATAATTCCTTGGAAATATTACAAGAATATGCAAAAAAAGATAAAAGATTTAAAATAATCACACAAGAAAATAAAGGATTATTAGGTGCATGGAATACCGGTATCAAAAATGTTAATACAAAATATTTAACATTTATAGATTCCGACGATTGGATAACAGAAAACTATTTAGAAGTCTTGTATAATAAAATAGAAGAAACAGGTGCAGATGTTGTAAGAGCAAGTTATAAATTTTATTTTCAGGAAGACAACGCATATAAATCTGCCAGAATAAGAGAAATTCATAAAATAACCGCAAACAGTGATATAGAAAGGTTATATAAGGGATATGCCGGTGCTTTTGTTTGGTCAAAAATATATAAAACATCTTTGATAAAGGATAATAACATTTGGTTTTATGATGAGAGAAAAAGTGCCGGAGATTGTCCGTTTTTAGGTTTAGTATTTTTGTACTCAAAAAAGATAGCTTTTATCTCTGATGAATTATTGTTTTATAGAAAACATAATTCCAGCATAACAACTAATCTTGAAAAAAATGCAACAGATGATTTCTGCAATTTTATTACATTAACAAAAGATTTACAAAAAAGAAATTTCAACGAACCGAAAATAAAAGAATTTTGTATAGACTTTTTTTTATATAAACTTGGTAAATTAGGTAAGAACATATCTAAGCAAACTTTACAAAAAAATTATTCTATAGCAATAGAACATATAAAATTTTTAAAAGAAATGTCTTTGGATTTAGGTTTTTTATATAAATTTAAAATAAATTTTTCGATATTTTTATTAAATACTTTTAAGACTTTTTCATTTAAAATTTTTAGAATACTAAAGAACTTTTTTAAGAATTAAAATATATAAATCAAATAAAAAAGGAACTATGCTTTATAACATAGTTCCTTTTTTTATATTTAAACAAAATTTTATTTGTTTAAAAGTTCGGTTAATGTTTTGTTTACCATTTGAGGGTTTGCTTTACCTTTGGATTTTTTCATTACGGCACCAACCAAAGCACCTATAGCCGATTTTTTACCGGACTTATAATCCGCAACGATTTTAGCATTTTCATCTATTGCTTCTTGGCAAACTTTTACTATTTCGCCTGCATCGGATATTTGAACAAGACCTTTTTCTTTAACTATCACTTCAGGATCTTTGTTATCTTTAAACATATCTTCAAATATCGTTTTTGCTATTTTACCCGATATTGTTCCTTTGGAAATAAGTATTACAAGTTTACCTATATTTTCAGGTGAAATAGGGGATTCTTTTATTGTTAATTTTGAGTTGTTTAACTTACCTAACAATTCCGTGATAATCCAGTTTGCAACGGTCTTTGCACAATCTTTTGCACCTTTATTAGCAGTATTAAGAGCTGTTTCGTAATAGTCTGCAAGAGCTTTATCTGATATTATTATGTTAGTATCATATTCGGAAAGTCCCAAATCGTTTATAAGTCTTGCTTTTCTTGCTTCGGGAAGTTCCGGAATGTTTTTCTTAATATTATCTATAAATTCATCATCTAAATTTACAGGTACCAAATCAGGATCCGGGAAATATCTGTAATCGTGTGCATTTTCTTTGGATCTCATGGATTTCGTCACTTTTTCATTAGGATCCCAAGTTCTTGTTTCCTGTATAACTCTGCCGCCGGATTCTACAATTTCAATTTGCCTTTCTACTTCGTAGGAAAGAGCTTCTTGAACACCGGAAATAGAGTTCATATTTTTAAGTTCTGCTTTTGTTCCGAACTCTTTTTGACCGAAAGGTCTTATACTTATATTTGCATCGCATCTGAATTTGCCTTCTTCCATGTTACAATCGGAAGCTTCAACATATTCGATTAAGTTTTTAAGAGATTCCAAATAAGCTGCCGCTTCTTGCGGTGATCTCATATCAGGTTCGGAAACAATTTCCATTAAAGGCACGCCTGTTCTGTTGTAGTCTGCCAAAGAATAATCAAGTTGTCTTGAACCTATATCATGTATAAGTTTTCCGGCATCTTCTTCCAAATGGATTCTTGTTATACCGATACTTTTTGTTTTACCGTCAACGGAAATATTTATTTTGCCATGCTCGCAGAAAGGAAGTTCGTATTGAGATATTTGATAGTTTTTAGGTAAATCGGGATAAAAATATTGTTTTCTTGCAAATACGGATTTCTTATTTATTGTACAATCCAAAGCAAGACCTGTTCTTACTATAAGTTCTACGGCATGTTTGTTTAATACGGGCAAAACTCCCGGTTGACCGGTGCAAACAGGGCAAATGTTTGTGTTAGGTTTACAATGAAATTCTGTAGAACAATTACAGAAAATTTTTGTTTTTGTTTTTATTTGTGAGTGAACTTCAAGTCCTATAATTACTTCATATTTATTATTCATTTTTTATATCCTCATACAATTATATTTTTGGGAACTCTTTATGCCAAGCCGTAGCTTGTTCATAGGCATAAGCTGTTTTAAACATCGTTTGTTCATCAAACGGTTTAGCAAGTAATTGCATACCTATAGGAATACCTTTTTGTGAAAAACCGCAAGGTAAACTCATTCCCGGTATAGCAGCTAAATTACAACTTATTGTAAATATATCTGATAAATACATTTGTAAAGGATCCGAACTCTTTTCACCTATTTTAAATGCAGGTGTAGGAGCTGAAGGAGTAAGAATAATATCAACTTTTTCAAACGCTTTTTCAAAATCTTGTTTAATCAATGTTCTTACTTTTTGAGATTTTCCGTATAAAGCATCATAATAACCTGCTGAAAGTGCATAAGTTCCAAGCATTATTCTTCTTTTAACTTCCGCACCGAAACCTTGTCCTCTTGATTTTTGATATTCATCCAACAAATTATTACATTCTGCTCTGAAACCGTATCTTACACCATCATATCTTGCAAGGTTGGCAGATGCTTCGGAACAACAAATAATATAATAAACAGCAACTGCATAATCCGTGTGAGGTAAAGAAATTTCTACAAATTCCGCACCTAAATTCTTATAAACTTCTATTGCTTTATCTAACGACGCTTTAACATCTGCATCTAAACCGTCTATAAAATATTCTTTCGGAAGACCGATTTTTAAACCTTTAACGCCGTCTTTAATTGTAGAAAGATAGTTTGGTACACCTATATTTATTGATGTTGAATCTTTTGTATCGTGTCCCGCAATAACATTCAATAATAATGCACTGTCTTCAACCGTTTTGGACATAGGACCTATTTGGTCAAGAGAAGAAGCAAATGCTACGGCACCGAATCTGCTTACTCTGCCGTAAGTAGGTTTTACACCAACGATTCCGCAACAACTTGCAGGTTGTCTTATAGAACCGCCGGTATCAGTTCCTAATGCTAAAGGAGCTGTCATTGCACCAACTGCGGAAGCACTGCCGCCTGAAGAACCTCCCGGAATATGTTCCGTGTTCCAAGGGTTTCTTGTAGTAAAAAATGCGGAGTTTTCCGTTGATGAACCCATTGCGAATTCATCGAGGTTTGCTTTACCTACGAATACCGCACCTGCATCTTTTAATTTTGTAATAACTGTTGCATCGTAAGGAGCGATATAGTTTTCCAAAATCTTTGATGATGCAGTCATTCTGATATCTTTTATTAAAATGTTATCTTTAATTGCTATAGGTACACCTTCCAACACACCTACATTCTCACCTTTAGCAATTTTATCATCGGATTGTTGTGCCTGCTTTAAAGCATAATCTTCACATACGGAAACATATGCTTTTATTTTAGGATCTACTTCTTTTATTCTTCCAAGAAAAGCTTTTGTTACTTCAACACTTGAAAGTTCTTTGCTTTTAATTTTTGCTGCAAGCTCCGTTGCAGTCATCTTTATTATATCATTGTTCATATTTCTTTCCTTAATTATAAATTGTAAATTAAATTTTATGAAATAAAATTTAATCTTCTAACTCCATAACTTTCTTAACTTTAAAAAAGTCGCCGTCTTGTTCCGGTGCATTTTTAAATAAAGCATCTATAGTTTCTTGAGAACTTTTTACTACAACATCTTCTCTCCAAACATTTTCGCTTGTTCCGCCATGGCTTGTAGGTGCTATTGTTGAAGTATCAACTTCTTTTATCTTGTCGATATAACCCAAAATAGAGCCAAGTTGTTTAACTAAGTTTTCTTTTTCCTTCTCTTCAAATTCCAATCTTGCAAGAGAAGCAACATAATCAACATCTTTTTTTGTTAATTCCATATTTGCTCCTAAAAAAACAATAATTTATCTTGATATTATACATAAGAAAAAATTGCAAGGCAATTCTTTTTGAGATATAGAGAAATATAAGATTGGAAGGATGGAATAAAAAAGCAGGGATACGTTTTCTCCCTGTTTTTTTTATTTATATTATGTTGATTAGTAAGTGAATTTATATGAAAAGCAATAAGTAATATTGATTTTTTAGAAAGTTTGCGATTGTTATTTTTTAGTTAAAATATAAACTTATAATAAATCATAAATTAAAATTTATCTACGGAAAAGTTTGGTATTGACAAATAAAAAGTTTTTTTGTAATATATTTACCTACCGCAAAGGTAGGTAGAAAAAATAGTAAAAAAATAAATTATTTGATATGTATATAAAGGGTTAAAAATATGAATTTAAAAGATAAACAAATAATAATAGATAGTCAAAATAAAATCATTCCACGATGTTGCATTAAAGAATGTGATTTGTTTTACGAGCGAATGTGTAGGTAGTAAAGAAGTAGTAGTTGGAAAGTAGTAGTTAAAAAGTAAAGATCTTAGAAATTAAAAAATAATAAAAAATAAAAATTCGATAAAAAATTGTCAAAGATGATTTTTTATGGATCGAGATGTTTTTTTTGCTAAACAAAAAATTTTCAAGTTGCCATGTATGAAAATATAAAACACATAAAATACATAAAACTTGAAAATTCAAATGTGAAAATAAAAACTTTCGATCATTATAACAGGAGATAAAAATGTCAAAATATAAATTTGAAACATTACAAGTACACGTAGGACAAGAAACACCGGATTCAGCAACAGATTCAAGAGCAGTACCAATTTATGCAACAACATCTTATGTATTTAAAGATTCCGCAACGGCAGCAGGCAGATTCGGACTTACTGTCGGCGGAAACATTTATACAAGATTGATGAACCCGACTTCAGATGTTCTTGAAAAAAGAATTGCAGCACTTGAAGGCGGAGCTGCAGCACTTACAACAGCATCGGGAGCATCTGCAATTACTTATGCAGTTCAAAATATCGCAACTGCAGGGGATCATATAGTATCTTCCACAAATCTTTACGGCGGAACATACAATTTGTTTGCAAATACTTTAAAAGAGCAAGGAATCTCAACAACATTTGTTGATCCTTCAAATCCCGAAAACTTTGAAAAAGCAATAAAAGAAAATACAAAACTTCTTTATGCCGAAACATTAGGAAATCCTAATTCAGATGTTATAGATTTGGATGCAATATCCAAAATTGCACATAAGCACGGAATACCTTTTATAGTAGACAGTACATTTGCCACACCTTATTTATTAAGGCCTATTGAACATGGTGTAGATATAGTGGTACATTCGGCAACAAAATTTATCGGCGGACACGGTTCGGTAATGGGTGGAGTTATCGTTGATGCCGGAAAATTTGATTGGGCACAAAACGATAAATTCCCGGGACTTTCAAAACCTAATCCGTCTTATCATGGTGTAGTGTTTACAAAAGCGGTAGGTAATTTGGCATACATAATAAAAATAAGAACAACATTGTTAAGAGATCAGGGAGCAGCAATATCTCCGTTTAACTCTTTCTTGTTGTTGCAAGGTCTTGAAACCCTTTCTTTAAGAGTGGAAAGACATGTATCAAATGCACTTAAAGTGGTAGATTTCTTAAAGAATCATCCGCAAGTAGAAAAAGTTAATCATCCGTCTTTAGCAACGGGAAAACAAAAAGAATTGTATGACAAATATTTCCCGAAAGGTGCAGCTTCAATATTCACATTTGAAATTAAAGGTACCGCGGAAACGGCAAAGAAATTTACGGAAAGTTTAAAACTTTTCTCGCTTCTTGCAAATGTTGCAGATGTTAAAAGTTTGGTAATACATCCTGCATCAACAACTCATTCACAACTTTCAGAACAAGAGTTGTTAAGCAGTGGAATAAAACCCACAACGGTTAGATTATCTATAGGTACGGAACATATAGATGATATTATTGATGATTTGAAACAGGGTTTTGAAGCAGTTAAGTAAAATATAAAAAACACTTTATATCGACCTTAATATTTTGGTTATAATTTTGCAACTAACTCAATCGAGTACGCCCTTACGGGATCCAAGTACACTTCATTCGTTAGTTGCTTCATTCTAACCTAAAATCTTAAAGTCTCTAATGTTAGAAAAAAATAATAAAAAATTTGTTAAAATAATACTTGTGATTTGGAGGTATATATGAAAAAAATATTGTTAATCATTTCAGTTTTAGCAGTTGTTGTTTCTTTAAGTTTCGCAGAGTGTTGCAGCTGCGGTAATGATAGTTGTAGTACAAGTGAAACTTGTTCAACGGCAGAATGCCCACAGAAATAGAATAGAAAATTAAAAAATAACAAAAATTGTGAAACGATTTTTACCGATGAAGACCGTAAATTTTGAGATGAAGTGAAGTAATTTCAAAACGCGGTGTACAAAAAATTAGCGAAGCGGATAAGTACATAAGTTTTGAAATTACAAAACTGTAGTCCAAAATCTGCGGTCGCTATATAAAACAGGAGAAAAAAATAAAGCGGAAGCGACTTGGTACATAAGGGAGCAAAATATAAAGTCGCAGTTCAAAGTTGTAAATCGTTATAAAAAAGGAGATTTATTATGTCAAAAATATACAAATCAGCAGATGAATTAATAGGAAAAACACCTTTATTGGAGTTCACACACATAGAAAAAGCAGAAAATTTGGAAGCAAAATTAATTGCAAAATTGGAATATTTTAATCCTGCAGGTTCAGTTAAAGACAGAATTGCAAAAGCAATGATAGAAGATGCAGAAAAAAAAGGTTTATTAAAACCGGGTTCAATAATTATTGAACCGACAAGCGGAAATACAGGTATTGGCCTTGCCGCAGTAGCAGCAGCAAAAGGATACAAAATTATTATTGTAATGCCTGAAACCATGTCTGTAGAAAGAAGACAGTTGATGAAAGCTTACGGCGCAGAGTTGGTGTTAACCGAAGGCGCAAAAGGTATGAAAGGTGCTATTGCAAAAGCAGCAGAACTTGCACAGCAAACACCTAACAGCTTTATTCCGGGACAATTCGTTAACCCTGCAAACCCTAAAATACACAGAGATACAACCGGTCCTGAAATATGGGAAGATACCGACGGTAAAGTAGATATATTTGTTGCAGGTGTAGGAACAGGCGGAACAATTACCGGTGTAGGTGAATTTTTAAAATCTAAAAATCCTAATGTAAAAGTTGTAGCAGTTGAACCGGCAACATCGGCAGTTTTGTCTACCGGAGTTGCAGGCCCGCACAAAATTCAAGGTATCGGAGCAGGTTTTGTTCCCGATGTTTTGAACACAAAAATTTATGATGAAATTATTCCTGTTAAAAACGAAGATGCTTTTGCGACAGGTAAACTTATAGGTAAAAAAGAAGGTGTGCTTGTAGGTATTTCTTCAGGTGCAGCTTTGTGGGCAGGTATAGAACTTGCAAAAAGACCGGAAAATAAGGGGAAAAATATTGTAGTTTTGTTGCCGGATACGGGGGATAGATATCTTTCGACAGCTCTTTTTGCAGACTAACATTTTAATATTATTTGGCGAAACGGATTTATCTTTTAAGCTATAACTTTATATTTGCCTTCTTCGAATACCACTCGCTCCGCTTTCATTTCAGTACACTTCAGGCGGCAAATATTTCGTTATAGCTTAAAATTTGTAAATCCTTTGAAAGCCAATAACGACAATAATGTAAAAAGCGGGAAGGTTTCTCTTCCCGCTTTTTTATAAAATCTTAAGGTCTTGAACGACAACGACAAAAAAATTTCCGGTATATGTTATAATATAACTCATGAACATAATTGAAGAATTAAGACAAAACAAAAATCTTTCGAATGAACAGTTTAAACTGTTGCTTGAAACGGACACTTATAAAGATGAACTTTTTAAGCAGGCGGATATTGTCCGTCAACAAGTTTACGGTAAAGATGTTTATTTAAGAGGCTTAATAGAATTTACAAACTATTGTAAAAACGGATGTTATTATTGCGGTATAAATTGCACAAACAAAAATATTCAAAGGTACCGTTTAACAAAAGATGAAATTTTACAATGTTGTAAAGACGGTTATGCTTTAGGTTACAGAACTTTTGTTTTGCAGGGCGGGGAAGATCCCTTTTTTACAGACGATATAATTTGTGATATTGTATCTGCAATAAGAAAAAATTATAAAGATTGTGCAATTACATTATCGATAGGGGAAAAAAGTAAAGAAAGTTATCTTGCTTACTTTAAAGCAGGTGCCAACAGGTTCCTTTTAAGGCACGAAACTGCAAACGAAGAACATTATAAAAAGTTGCATCCCGAAAGTTTATCTTTAAAAAAAAGGAAACAATGCCTTTTTAATTTAAAAGAAATCGGGTATCAGGTAGGCAGTGGTTTTATGGTAGGTTCACCTTACCAAACTATAGAAAACATTATTGAAGATTTTCGTTTTTTGCAGGAACTTAAACCCGATATGATAGGAATAGGACCTTTTATTCCGGCACAAAACACAAAATTTGAAAAGTTTGAGCATGGTAAACTGAATTTAACATTAAAAATAATTTCAATATTAAGGTTGTTGTTCCCTTATGCTTTAATACCTTCAACAACGGCATTAGGAACAATAGATCCGCAAGGCAGAGAACTCGGACTTAAATCCGGTGCAAATGTTGTTATGCCAAATTTATCACCAACCAAATATAGAAATTTATACACTTTATACGATGACAAAATCTGTACAAACGAAGAAGCAGCGGAATGCAGAGGTTGCTTGGAAAGAAGAGTATCTCTTGCCGGTTACAAAGTTGTTACAGATATAGGCGATGTAAAAAATTTATGATAGAATAAAAGAAAAATTAGTAAGTAAATTTTATAAAAAGGAGGCAGTAAAAAATGAAAAAGTTGTTGGTAGTAATGTTGTTGGCGGTAGCAATGGTAGTACCTGCATTTGCAAGTAAAGACAGCAAGTTTGACATTGTAGGTAAATTAGGATTAAGCGTAGTATCAAATTACAATTCATCTTTTTGTTGGGGGCCTGACTATAATACCTACGAAGGTAACACATCTAATGCTTTTGCCATAGCAGTAGAAGGTTATTATAAACTTGATGAAAAATTATCCGTAGGTTTAGGCTTAAGTTATGGCTTTGAATCCGAACTTTCATCTCCGTATGATGCTACTTATTTTTCTTATCAAGATAAAGCAAAGTTAGGATTTACAAATATATATCTTTCCGTAAAACCAAGCTTATCCGAAAGTATTTATGCAGTAGGCCAAATCGGTTACGGAATATCACACGGGTCTTTTTATGATGATTTTAATGTAGGTGGAGCCGTTCTTAAAGTTGATGGTGGCGGATTGTATTTTGGGTTAGGTGCAGGTGTTGAGTATAAATCGTTCTTATTTGAAGTGTTATATTCTATAAATACTGCAACTTTTAAAGAAAAAAATTATGCTTCGTCTGGAACAGATTATGTTTTCAAATATTCTTCTTTAAATGTTAATGTAGGTTATAAATTCTCTATATAGTCTGTCAGATAAAATAAAAAAGCAGGAAGAATGTTTTCTTCCTGCTTTTACATTAAACCACCCATTCACCCTTTCAACTCTTCACCGGTTTTTAGAAGTTTATTGAGTTTGTTGTTCCGCTGCTGTTTTGTAAAAAGTATTCAACATTAAAATCAAAATATGTATCAGGATACGGTTCATCTTTTAAAGTGAAATGCCACCATTCCGAATCGATAGGTTTAAAACCTGCTTTTAACATTGCATCTCTTAAAATTTGTCTGTTTTTCTTTTGTTGTTTTGTAATTTTTTTGTAGTCGGGATGAGATTCTTCACCGAAGAAATCGAATGTTCCGCCCATATCAACAAAACTGCCGTTTTGTTTTATTATTGTTAAATCGATAGTGCTTCCTCTTGAATGGCCGGACTTTGCTGCAACATAATTTCCTGCAAGAAGATCCGATTTCTTTATATCAGGATAAAAAGATTTGTTTCCCGGATCGTTAGGATCGTTTATCCAGTTAACAAAATCGGTAACTGCCTTTTGAGGTCTGTATGTATCCCAGACAAGAATTCTGTAACCTTGTTTTCTTAAATCATCTGCTGCAACCACCAAAGCATCAAGAGCTTCTTTTGTCATATAAGCAACAGGAGCATGATATCCGTCTATTCTGTGTCCCGTAAAATTGTAGTCGGAATAATATCTCATATCATAAACAGCATCAGGAATTCTTGAAGATATTTTTTGAAAACCGCTGCTGTCGGTTGAAACAGTATCTGCAAAAATAAAAGGTGTAACACACAAACATAAAACCAAACTTAAAACAAATTTTTTCATTTTTTACCTCTCTTTTATAATAATGTTTTAAGTTATTATACAAAATTTATATTGACAACAATAATCTTTTTTTATAATATATTTACCTACCTACCTTTATGGTTGGTTAATGGTAAAATTTAAGAGTAAAACAAAATGAATAAAATAAAAAAATCTTTTTTTGATGTAGTTAATAACAGACAAAATACCGGTTCGGTAAAATATGATTTCATACCGAATAGGAACAAAGATGTTATTCCTATGTGGGTAGCCGATATGGATTTTAAAAGTCCGGTCGCTGTTGAAAATGCATTAAAAAAAGTTGCAAGTCACAACATTTACGGATACTCATACATTGATAATGAATATATATCGTTATTGCAAAATTGGTATGCAAGAAGAATGGATTGGAAAATAAAAAAAGAAGAAATTTTATGTGTGCCGAGTGTAATGTTCGGTATATCTGCCGCAATCAGGGCATTAACAAAAGAAAAAGATTCTGTTTTAATTTCACAGCCGGTATATTATCCGTTTATGGATATTGTTAAAGACAACAACAGAAAACTTGTTGTCAGTCCGCTAGTTTTTAACGGTAAAAGATACGAATTTGATTTTAAAGATTTTGAAAACAAAATAAAACAAAATAGAGTAAAAATGTATATATTATGTTCACCGCATAATCCCGTAAGCAGAGTTTGGACAAAACAAGAACTTTTATCTGTTGCAAAGATATGTATTAAACATAACGTTATTATAGTTTCGGACGAAATCCATTCCGATTTCGTTTACGAAAATTATAAACATTATCCGATATGCACTCTTTCCAAAAAGATTGCGGAAAATACAATAACGGCAATAGCACCTACAAAAACTTTTAATCTTGCAGGGTTGCAGGCGGCACATCTTGTAATACAAAACAAAAATATAAGAGAAAAAGTTGTTAAAGCCGTTAATGCGACAGGTTTTCATGTGTTAACAAAACCGGCAATACAGGCTGTAAAAGCAGTTTATAAAGACGGCGAAAAGTGGTTTGATACATTATTAAAATATTTGCAGCAAAACAGAGATATTTTGATAAAAAGTTTTGCCGGAACAAAAGTTTCCGTTCAAGATATGGAAGGGACATATTTGGCTTGGCTTAATTGTAAACAACTGAATTTAAGTTGTGAAAGTATAGAAAGATTGTTTTTGAAAAAAGCAGGAGTTTGGTTACATAAAGGTTCCACTTTCGGTGTTGGCGGTGAAGGGTATATGAGATTAAACCTTGCTTGTCCGCAAAAAGTATTAATTAAAGCCATTAAGCAAATTAAGCAGGTAATTTAAAATGGAAAAAAGAGCTTTAATTGCTATGAGCGGCGGAGTAGATTCAAGTGTTGCAGCTTTTTTGTTGAAACAACAAGGTTATGATTGTATCGGTTGTACAATGAAACTTTATAATAATGAAGATATAGGTGTAAAAAGCAGAACATGCTGTTCTTTGAACGATGTAAATGATGCAAGGTCTGTTGCTTATAAACTGAATATGAAATATTATGTTTTAAATTTTTCTGCGGATTTTAAGGATAAAGTTATAGATAAGTTTGTTAAAAGTTATGAAAGCGGAAGAACACCGAACCCTTGTATAGATTGCAATAAATATATGAAGTTTGAAAAACTTTATAATATGGCACAAAATTTGGAATGTAATTATATTGTTACAGGCCATTATGCAAGAATTGAAAAAATTAACGACAAATATTACTTAAAAAAAGCAGTGGATGACACCAAAGATCAAAGTTATGTCTTATACAATTTAACACAAGAGCAACTTGCACATACTTTGTTTCCTTTAGGTAGTTTACATAAAACGAAAATCAGAGACATTGCAAAAGAAAACGGTTTCATTAATGCCGATAAACCGGACAGCCAGGATATATGTTTTGTTCCGGACGGCAATTATGTTAAAGCAATAGAAAAGTTTTCCGAAAACAAAATAAAAGAAGGGAGCTTTATAGATAAAAACGGCAAAGTAATAGGAAAACACAAAGGAATAGTTTATTATACCATAGGGCAAAGAAGAGGGTTAGGTTGTTTTCAAAAACATGTTTATGTTTGTAATATTTCCGCAAAAGATAATACCGTAATGTTGGGTGATCAGGAAGATTTATATAAAAAAGAGTTTGTTGTAACAGACTTTAATTGGATATTGGGAGTACCGCCGACAGAAAATTTTAGTTGTTCGGTAAAAATAAGATATAAACAAAAAGAACATAAAGCAGATATAGAAGTTTTGGATGATAACAAAGTAAAAATTGTTTTTAACGAGCCGCAAAAAGCAATAACTCCCGGACAATCAGCAGTTTTATATGACGGGGATATTGTGTTAGGCGGCGGAACGATAGCAGATTAAAATGGTTAAAGAAATTTCGGCACAAGATTTTATTAAACTTGATAAAACAAAAATAACGATAGTTGATATGAGAGAAGAAACGGAGTATTCAGACAGTCATTTTGAGGGCAGTGTAAATATTCCTGTTTCAAAATTTTGGGCAGGAATTGATAGTATACCGAAAGGAAAAGCAGTATATGTTTTTTGTAACAGCGGGTATTTCAGCGAAGAAATGGTTATCCTTCTTGAAGAAAGAGGATATGATGCAACAAATGTTTTAGGCGGCTGGCAAAAGATAAAAAGTTATTTTTAAAAGGTTGTAATTGGGAATTTGTATTATAAAAAATACAATAAATCGCGAAGCGATTTCAGAGACCTTAAGATTTTGGGCAAAACGAAGTACAATTCAAAAATTGCAATATATAATTTGCAATTTTTGACGTGACCGTAAAGATTTTAGGAGAGACAAAGAAAATTTGAAACGCAGTGTACTGATATGGTAACGAAGTGATATGGTACATAAATTTTAAATTTTCAAAGTCGTAGCCAAAAAATTTCGGTCGCAATAGGAGAATATAATGGAAAAAAGAAATGTTTATTTAGATAGCAGTGCAACAACAAAGGTCAGGGAAGAAGTATTAAAAGAAATGTTACCTTACTTTACGGATATTTACGGTAATGCATCGTCCGTTCATACTTACGGACAACAATCAAAAGCCGCATTAACCAAAGCAAGAGAAACTTTTGCAAAACTTATAAATGCCGAATCTCCGGAAGAAATAATTTTTACTTCCTGCGGAACGGAATCGGACAACATTGCAATTGTGGGCAGTTTGCTTGCAAATGAAGGTAATCATGTTATCACAAGTAAAATAGAACATCATGCTGTACTTTTTACCTGCCAAAATTTAGCAAAAAAAGGTTATAAAGCAGACTTTATATCCGTTGATAAAACAGGCAGAGTAAATGTTGAAGAACTGAAAAGTAAAATTACCGATGATACAGTTATTGTAAGCATAATGCATGCAAATAATGAAATCGGTGTAATTGAACCGATAGAAGAAATATCTAAAGTTTTAAAAGAAATAAACAAAACAAGAAACAACAAAATATTGTTACATACCGATGCGGTTCAAACTGCAGGCAAACTGAAACTTGATGTTCAAAAGTTAGGTGTGGATTTGTTGTCTGTATCGGGACACAAGTTTTACGGTCCTAAAGGGATTGGTGCTTTATATATTAGAAAAGGCACAAAAATAGAACCGTTATTTCACGGCGGTCACCACGAATTCGGTATGAAACCGGGAACGGAAAATGTTGCCGAAATTGTAGGTATGACAAAAGCATTAGAACTTGCAAACGAAGAAATGGAACAAGAAAGTAAAAAAATATTTAAGTTAAGAAATAAATTAATGAACGGCATTGTAGAAAAAATTCCGGAAGTTGTAATAAATACTGATATAAAATATGCCGTTCCGAGTGTATTAAGTGTAAGTTTTAATTATATAGAAGGGGAATCTTTACTTTTAATGCTTGATATGGCGGGAATTGCGGCATCTGCAGGTTCCGCATGTGCAACAGGTTCTGCAGAACCGTCACATGTGTTGTCTGCAATAGGTGCAAGTCCGCTTGCGGCACAGGGAACATTAAGATTTTCGTTAGGCAGATACAACACCGAAGAAGATATAGATTATGTGTTGGATGTGTTACCGAAACTTGTTGAAAGAGTAAGAAAAATGTCACCGGTGTGGAACAAAAAGGCAGAAGATTAGAAGATTGGAAGATTGGCAACAACAAGAACGGCAAGAAAGGCAGAGGATTGGAAGATTGGAGGAAAAATGAAACAGGTATATTTAGATAATCAATCAAATACAAGAATGGATGATATAGTTTTTGATGCTATGGTCCCGTATTTTAAACAATATTACGGAAACCCACAAAGTATTTATTCTTTAGGACAAATTTCTAAAGATGCAATAGAAGAAGCAAGAATTTCAGTTTCAAAATTAATAAATTCCAAACCGGAAGAAATTATATTTACTTCCTGCGGTTCGGAATCCAACAATTTGGCAATAAAAGGGTATGCATACGGTAACAGTAAAAAAGGTAAACATATTATAGTTTCTGCAATAGAACATTTTTCGGTTTTAAATGCGGTAAAATCTTTGGAAAAAGACGGTTTTGAAGTTACCTATGTTCCTGTAGATAACAAAGGATTTGTTGTACTGGATGAACTGAAAAAATCTATAAGACAAGATACGATTTTGGTATCGATACAATATGCAAATACGGAAATAGGAACTGTTCAAAACATTGATGAAATATCAAAAACAGTTAAAGAAAAAAATGTTGCTTTGCATGTTGACGGGGTTGTTGCTGCGGGAGTTATACCTATAGATGTTGTTAAATCCAATATAGATATGCTTACTATTTCAAGTTCGGTAATTTACGGACCGAAAGGTGCTGCGGCACTTTATGTTAAAAAAGGAATATATTTAAAACCGCAAATAGACGGCGGAGTACAGGAATTTAACAAAAGAGCAGGAACGGAAAATGTTCCGGCAATTGTAGGTTTCGGTGTTGCTTGCAGCAGAGCATTAAGCCAAATGCAACAAAATTATGAAAAAATTATAAAGTTAAGAGATAAATTGATTAACGGATTACAAAAAAACATAGATTATATTTATCTTAACGGACCTACCCAAAACAGGTTGCCGACAAATGTAAATTTTTCTATAGAATTTGTGGAAGGGGAATCACTTTTCCTTTTGTTGGATGCTAAAGGTATAATGGCTTCAAGCGGTTCTGCCTGTGCAAACAAATCTTTAAAAATATCGCATGTGTTAACAGCAATAAATGTTGATGTTGCGGTAGGGCAGGGTTCCATAGTGTTTACATTATCAAAATATAATACGGAAGAAGAAATAGATTATGTTATAAACGAGTTTCCGGCGATAGTTAAAAGATTAAGAATGATGTCGCCGTTATATGACCATTTTAAAAGTACCGGTGAAAGAATGAAAGCCGGTCCTGGAACAGACTATGAGCACCACCATCATCATGAAGAATAAAAATAGAGTTTGAATTAAAAAAATAAAGTTGTTTAAACTAATATAGGAGAAAAGGTATGGCTTTTTATAGTGAAAAAGTAATGGATCATTTTGCAAATCCGAGAAATGTAGGAGAAATAAAAGATGCATCGGGTGTAGGAGAAGTCGGTAACCCTGTATGCGGTGATATGATGAAATTTTATATTAAGGTTGAAAACAACATAATAAAAGATGTTAAGTTTAAAACTTTCGGTTGCGGCGCGGCAATAGCGGTATCTTCAATGGTATCCGAAATGGCAATGGGTAAAACAATTGAAGAGGCACTTGCTTTAACAAACGAAGCGGTTGCAAAAGAATTGGGTGGATTACCGCCAAACAAAATGCACTGTTCCAACTTAGGCGCTGATGCATTACATAAAGCAATTGAAGATTATAAACAAAAATTATCAAAATAGTTCTTTTAAAATTTCTCATTTACAAGCAAAAAAGCCATTCGCTTGAAATTTTTAAAGCCGTGCTCCAACTTGATTTTTCCTAACGACCTAATGTAACGGAAAAATCTTCAAACATGTTCGCACTAAAAAACTTTTTTGATTTATAGTTTTTTACTTTAAAAATTTCTGCACTCATAGACGGCTTTAATCATGCTTGTAAACGAAAATTTTAAAAATGCTTATTAAAGTTTAAGGAGTTAATATGTTAATATCGACAAGAGGCAGATATGCCATTAGAGTAATAATAGATTTGGCACAAAATTCCAACGGGAATTTTATACCTATGAAAGATGTTGCCAAAAGACAAGAGATATCGTTAAAGTATTTGGAAAAAATTTTGCCTATACTTACAAAACATAAAATTGTTGAAGGTGTTCACGGTAAAGGCGGCGGTTACAAATTAGGTAAAAATATAAGAAAATATAAAGTTATAGATATACTGAAACTTACCGAAGGAGACCTTGCACCTGTTACATGCTTAAAAAAAGGTGAACATTGCAAAAGAAAAGCACAATGCAAAACCGTATTTATGTGGAATAAGTTTTATGATATCATAAACAAATTTTTCGGTTCTATAACTATAGATGATTTGTTAAACGATAACAAAAATTTTGATTTGTTCACCAATATTCAACAACTTTTATAGATAACTTAAATTTGTTATAATACTTCATAATAAATAAAACATTTTGGAGTAAAAAATGATAGTAGAATTACTAAAATATACAAACGAGCCGGAAAAAACTTGTGCCATAGCCGGAAGATTATGTTACAGCGCTGTCGGTATAGAAGAATTAAAAGAGAAAATGACACAGGAAAAAATTGAAGATATTTTAAAAAGAATAATAAAGTCCGGACATTTATCTGTTTTGGAACATGCATCATTCAGTTTCGGAATAGAAGGTGTATCAAGAGCTTTACTTGCACAATTGACACGTCACAGAATTGCGTCTTTTTCCGTTCAAAGTCAAAGATATGTAAAGTTTAACAAGAAAGGTGTAGATTTCGTTATTCCGCCTACAATAGCTAAAGATGAAAAATTGTTGGCAAAATATAACGAGTTTTTAAAATTGTCGCAACAATATTATAACGAGTTTATTGAAGCAGGTATTCCTGCAGAAGATTCAAGATATGTTTTACCTAATGCATCTTCAACAAAAATAGTTATTACAATGAATGCAAGAGAATTAAGACATTTCTTTGAATTAAGATGTTGTAACAGAGCACAATGGGAAATAAGAGATATGGCTTGCAGAATGTTGAAACTTGCAAAAGAAGTTGCACCGATACTTTTTAACGATGCGGGACCTAACTGTGTAAAAGGTGCCTGCACGGAAGACAAACCTTGCGGTAAACCTTGGAAAAGAATATAGTTAAAAACAATAAACTGAATATAAAATCCGTATATAATTTATATGCGGATTTTTTATTTTAACAACAAAGTTCAAAATAGTATAATATTAAAATACAATATTGTTTTAAGGAGCATTTTATGAGAAAAAATTTCGGACAACAAACTTGGTTTTATCCTATGCCGGTATTAATCGTTGCTGCTTACGATGAAAACGGTAATGCAAATGCAATGAATGCCGCTTGGGGTAGTGTATATGATTACAAAAAAGTTATGATTTGTTTGGATGAAAGTCATAAAACAACACAAAATATAAAAGTAAAAAAAGCATTTACTATAAGTTTCGCGGATGCAAAACATGTTAAAGAGTGTGATTATTTGGGTATAGTTTCCGGGAACGAAGTTCCGAACAAAATAGAAAAAGCGGGATTTACCGTTGAAAAAAGTTCTTTTGTAGATGCACCTGTAATAAAAGAATTACCGATGACTTTGGAGTGTAAATTAATAAAGTTTGATGATAACGGAAACATTATTGCAGATATCGTTAATGTGAGTGCGGATGAAAAAATATTGGACGAAAAAGGCAAAATAGATCCGTTGAAATTAGAACCTATAAGTTACGACGGTGTAGGACACAAATATTTGAAAGTAAGTGAAGTTGTGGGTAATGCTTTTGAAGATGGTAAAGCAATAAAATAAGATGACAGAAAAGAAAATTTTTGATACAAAAAAACTTTATATATCAGGGGTAAACGAGTGTTCGGTAGCACACTTTTTATCCCAATATATATTAACAAGTAACGAAAAATCTATGCTTGTCATACTCAATGATAACGAAATAGATTCCGTAAGCCAAGATATCAAAACTTTTCTTGATAATAAAAATATAACGGTATTGGAATATCCGTCCGATGACGAAGCCAAAAGAATAATAACATTATCTAAAATATCGGCATTACAGCAAACCGTTGTTGTTGCCGACAAAGAATCTGTAGATAAAGAAGTATTAACTTTTAATGCTTTACAGGATAATACCATAACTTTAAAAGTAAATAACGGATACAAATACAGCGGTATAATAACGACATTATCAAAAATAGGATATTCAAGAGAAAATTTTGTTGAAGATAAAGGTCAGTTTTCCGTAAGGGGAGATATACTTGATATTTGGCCTTGCGATAACGAAAATCCTATAAGAATAACTTTTGATTTCGAAATGGTGGAAACAATAAAAACTTTTGATTATATCTCGCAAAGATCACAACAATATTTGGATGAAATAACCATCCTTCCGTACAAAATTGTAGATACAAAAACGACATTGTTAGACCAATTAAATAATAACTTTGTTGTATATTGTGATGATGAAATAGAAAAAGACAGCCGTTTCGATAAATTTAATTTGATAATAAACGATCCGTTAAACAAAAAATCTATCCATTATAATTATCAAAGTTTTCAGGGATTTCAAGGCGACATAAAATATTTTATCGGGTTAATACAAGATTTAAAATATAATGCGATACCTATAAAAATATATTGTTCCAACGAACCGGAAAAACAAAAGATGGTGGACTTGTTTTATGAAAACGGATGGGAGTTCGACGATATACCGGCCATGACAATTATGCCGTTATGGCACGGCTTTTATTTGAAAGACGAAGTTGCGATAATTTCCACAAAAGAAATTCTTTATAAAAGAAAACAAATAAGTTTCCCTAAGATGAAAAGCGGTAAACGACTTGAAGGTATATGGGAAATATCCGCAGGCGATTATGTCGTTCACGAAAAGTATGGTATAGGGAAATATAAAGGATTAAAGAAGATAAGTCAGTCCGATAAGACCGCGGAATATTTGTGCATAGAGTACAGAAAAGGGGATAAACTTTATGTTCCGCCGGACGATTTTAGAGTAGTACAAAAATATATCGGTGTTGAAGGTGTAAAACCGAAACTGTATTCTATGGATACATTTGCTTGGGAACGAGTAAAACACAGAGCCAGAGAAGAAGCTTCCGCTTTTGCTAAAGAGTTGTTAAAACTTTATGCTCAAAGAGCACAAACACAAAGACAACCGTATCCGCAAATGAGTTTATTGGAAAAAGATTTGGCAGACTCTTTTGCCTATGAAGAAACAACGGACCAATTAAAAGCTATAGAAGATATAAACAACGACTTTTCCAAACCGTATCCTATGGAAAGGTTAATTTGCGGTGATGTGGGGTTCGGTAAAACCGAAGTAGCTTTAAGGGCGGCATTTAAAGTTGTGTGCCAATCAAAGCAGGTTGCACTTCTTGTTCCTACGACGGTTTTAGCAGAACAACATTACAACACTTTTGTTAACAGGTTGGCGGCATTTCCGGCGAAAGTTGAAGTTATAAGCAGATTCCAAAAACCCGCTCAACAAAAAAAGATTTTGCAGGAACTTAAAGCAGGAAATATTGATATTATTGTAGGTACACACAGACTGTTGCAAAAAGATGTTGAGTTCAAAAATTTGGGACTTTTGATTATAGATGAAGAGCACAGGTTCGGTGTTAAACAGAAAGAAAAAATTAAACAGATGAAACAAAATATAGATATATTAATGTTATCGGCTACTCCTATTCCGAGAACATTATCGGGAGCATTGTACGGGTTAAGAGATTTATCTTTAATAGAAACACAACCTTACGGAAGACAACCTATAGAAACAAATATTGCATTTTACGATTCCAAACTTATAAAAAATATTATCGAGGCTGAACTTTCAAGAAACGGGCAGGTATTTTATGTTTATAACAGAGTTGAAACAATATTAAATAAAGCTGCCGAAATAAAAAAGTTGTTGCCTGATATAAGGTTGGATGTTATACACGGGCAAATGAAACCGTCCGAGATAGAAAAAGTTATGTGGCGATTTTTGCACAGGGAACTGGATGTTTTGATAGCTACAACTATAATAGAGTCCGGTATAGATATTCCTACGGTAAACACAATGATAATAGAAGATGCACAAAATTTCGGGCTTTCGCAACTTCATCAGTTAAGAGGAAGAATCGGCAGAGAAAAACAAAAAGCATACTGTTACCTTTTTTATAAAGAAAAAGATATGAACGATGATGCAATTAAAAGACTTGAAGCAATGAAAAATTTCAGTGAGTTGGGTTCTGGATACAAGATTGCATTAAAGGATTTGGAAATAAGAGGTGCGGGCGGTATATTAAGTGCAAAACAGCACGGTTTTGTCAGGGATATCGGTTACGAGATGTTTGCAAGATTACTTGAAGAAGAAGGACACAAAGTCAGAGGTGTTCCGCAAAAAGAAGACAGAAAACATAATGTTGAAGTTGACTTATATATAGATGCTTTTATTCCGCAGGCTTATATTGAAGATGAAGATATAAGAATATTGTTTTACAGAAAGATATCAAACATATATGTTCAGGAAGAAATTGATGAAATAAGAAACGAACTTTTGGACAGATTCGGAAAAATACCGGAAAATGTGGAAAATTTGTTCAAAATAGCACAAATTAAAATAAATGCATCAAAGATTTTTGTTGAAAGAATTTCCGAAGATAAAAGATTTTGTTACATATATTTCAGAAAAGATACAAATTTTGACAGAATAGACTCAATGAGATTTATAACGGATTACAATTCTTTGGTGGAATTTAACAGAACGGACAGTTTCAGCTTTAAATTGGTAAAAAGCAAAATATATTCAAATTTCATTGATTATATAATACAATTCTTAAAAGAATTTAAAAAATATATGAAATAAAAATCGCTCTGCGATTTTTGAGATATAGAAGTATAGATGTATGGAAGGATAGAAACGCCAACTACAAAACAAGTTGTCATTCAGGACTTGATCTTGAATCTATGTTAAAAGTTTCCGAAATTATACATTGTAAATTATAAATTGTAAATTGTTTCCCCGGTTGTTGACAAATTAGCCAAAATCATATAAAATCTTATACTAACTTGCTTTGTAATAAGCAGGTTAAGTATTTTATTTAAGGAGAAATGTAAATGAGTGTGAGAATTCGTCTACAGAGAATAGGAAGACCGAAAAGAGCATACTATAGAGTAGTTGCTATTGATCAAAGAGCAAAAAGAAACGGCAAACCTATTGAAATTTTAGGACAATACGATCCGGTATTGCAGGAAAACAAATTAAATGTAAAAAAAGACAGAGTTGAGTATTGGTTGAAAACCGGTGCAAAACCTTCCGATACTGTTGCAGATTTATTGAAGAAAGCATCAGCACCGGCAGAAGAAAGCAAATAGTATTTGTATTTAATTTGAGTAGTATTAAAATTTAAACTAAAGAAAATAACGGAGATATAGAAATGAAAGAATTAATACTTTTTATAGCAAAATCATTAGTAGATAACCCAGATCAAGTTGAAGTAAATGAAGTTATAGGTGAAAAATCAACAATTTTGGAACTTAAAGTTGCAGCAGGCGACAGAGGCAAAATTATCGGTAAAGAAGGAAGAATAATAAAAGCTATCAGAATAATTTTGAATTCTGCTTCCGCAAAGCTTGATAAGAGAACAACATTGGAGATAGTAGAGTAGTAAAAATGGGTAGTACTCGCAAAACTGCCGCTAAGACATCTTGGAAAGTGGCGGATATTTTAGGTTTTGAAGTTTTTGATCAAGACGGAAATAAGTTGGGATTGTTAGCAGATGTTATATCAACAGGCAACAATGATGTTTGGACAATAAAGTCCGATACGGAAGAACTTTTAATTCCGGCATTGAAAAGTATAGTTACAAAAGTAGATATATCGAAAAAAAGAATTTTTGTTTCTTTACCGGACGGATATGTTGATATTTACGGAACAAAAGTAAAATTGGAAGATGCGGTAGTTGTAGAAGAATTTTCCGGAATTACTGTTTATGAAGATTGATATATTGACTATATTTCCCGATATGTTTAAAGGTCCTATGACTTGCAGTTTAATGAATAGGGCAATACAGAACAAAATTTTAGATGTAAACTATATAGATATCAGATCTTTTACAAAAGATAAACACAAAAAAGTAGATGATAGACCGTTCGGCGGCGGACCTGGTATGTTAATGCAGGTTGAACCTATATATCTATCGTTGAAAAGTGTTGGTGTAAGAAAGAAAAATTGTTTATACAAAAATCCTTACAAAAAACCTTATGTGATTTATATGAGTCCGCAAGGCAACTTATTAAACACTAAAAAGGTTAAAACTCTTTCGAAATATGAACATTTAGTTTTACTTTGCGGTCATTACGAAGGAGTTGATGAAAGGGTTTTAAATTGGGTGGATGAAGAAATCTCTATAGGGGATTATGTCTTGACCGGCGGTGAGATTCCGGCAATGGTTTTAATAGATTCCGTTGCAAGAATGTTACCGGGAGTTGTTCAAGACAAATCGTCCGTAGAACAAGATTCTTTTTATGACGGGATGCTTGATTATCCTCAATATACCCGCCCTGCAAAATTTAAAAATTTTAAAGTACCGGAAGTGTTGTTATCCGGTAATCATTTAGAAATAGAAAAATGGCGAAAACAGCAGTCTTATGAGAGAACAAAAAACAGAAGACCTGACCTGTTAAAGTTAAAAAAGTAATTAAGTTAAAGGAGTAGTAAAATGTCACTTATAGACCAAATCGAAGCAGCACAAAAAAAAGATGTTAAAGTTCAATTCAAGGCCGGAGATACAGTAAGGGTTTTCTTCAAAGTTGTTGAAGGCGGAAATGAAAGAATTCAGGCTTTTGAAGGTGTAGTTATACAGAAAAAAGGTACAGGTTTAACCGAAACTTTTACGGTAAGAAAAATCTCTTTCGGTGTCGGAGTAGAAAGAATATTCCCTATTCATTCACCGAGAATCGATAAAATACAAGTAGTAAGACAAGGTAAAGTAAGAAGAGCAAAACTTTACTACTTAAGAGATTTAGCAGGTAAAGCAGCAAGAATTTCCGAAGTACAAAACAAACAACAAGCAGAAGCTGCAGCAAAGTAATAATAAAAGGAAATTAAAATTTCTCTTTTTGAATTTGATAAAGATTTTTATAATAAAGGACTTCAATTTGTCTCAGGTGTTGATGAGGCAGGTCGAGGTCCTTTAGCAGGTCCGGTGGTAGCAGCCGCAGTTATCCTTCATAAAGATATATTCATAGATGGCGTAAACGATTCAAAAAAACTAACCGAAAAGAAGAGAAAAGTTCTCTTTGAAGAAATAAAACAGAAAGCTTTTTCTTACGGTATAGGAATAGTTGATGCCAAAACAATAGATGAAATAAATATTTTGCAGGCAACATTTCTTGCAATGAGAAAAGCATTGGAGCAGTTATCGGTAAAACCGGATTTAGTTTTGGTTGACGGTAATCATACAATACCTAATTTACAAAATAAACAACAGGCAATAGTTTCCGGTGATGCTAAGAGTGCATGCATTGCATGTGCATCGATACTTGCAAAAGTTACAAGAGATAATATGATGTATGAATATGCAAAACAATATCCGCAATATAATTTTGAAAAGCATAAAGGGTACGGCACAAAAGCACATATTGAGGCAATAGAAAAATACGGTCCTTGTCCTATACACAGAATGACATTTGCTCCGTTAAATTCAAAGCAACTTGAATTGCTTTGATAGAAGATTTGAGATATATAGATATAGAATTGTTGTCATCCCGCACTTGATGCGGGATCTTGTAGTTAAAAGTAGTTGTCGTTCAAACTATAAGCCATAAACTGTAAGCTTTAAGCTATTAAAAGGTATAACAATGAAAGAGTTGACTACGGATATCGGCAAAAAATACGAAGACGAAGCAGTTAATTTTCTTAAAAAATTAAACTATAAAATTATAGAACAAAATTTTAAACTTTTGCCGATAGGGGAAATAGATATTGTTGCCAAAGATAAAAAAACAATAGTTTTTGTTGAAGTAAAGTACAGAAAAACCAAAGAATTCGGAACACCTGCCGAATTTGTAACAAAATCCAAGCAAAATAAAGTAATAAAAACAGCACTATGTTATATTAAACAAAACAAAATAAAAGCAGATATAAGATTTGATGTTATATCAATTTGCCAAACGGAAATCGAACATATAAAAAATGCTTTTTGTCCTGATACTTATTTTACTTATTAAGGAAAAGTTTTGCGGTATTAGCTAAAATTTCCGCACCTTTAGGAAGAGCAGTTTCATCTAAATCAAACTTTTCATGATGCCAAGGATAAGACGTTTTCTCGTTTGAAGAAGTTCCCACATAAATAAAAGCACCTTTAACCTCATGTAAATATTCGGCAAAATCTTCGCCGGCCATAGACGGGTTTTTTAAAAATTCTATATTTTTGGGACCGTAAACTTGTTTCGCTGATTCGTAACATAAATCTACAACGGAATCCGTATTTATTAAAGGATTGTTCAAAACTTGATAATCAAAAGTGTATGTCATTGAATAACTTTTACAAATACCTTGCAGTCTTTTTATCATTTCTTTTTTTATAAGTTCTCTCGTTTTTTCACTGAATGTTCTGACTGTTCCCACAACGGTTACTTTGTCTGCAATTATATTATATTGTTGTCCGCCTTCAACTTTTCCTACGGTAACAACTACCGGCTCAACGGGATTTACTATTCTTGAAGGAATAGTTTGTAAAGACATTATAAATTCACTTGTTGCAACAATAGGATCTTTGGATAAATGAGGATATGCACCATGTCCTAAAAGGCCTTTTATTTCTATAACAAATTTATCTACTCCCGCCATCATTGCACCGTATTTTAAAGCAACTTTACCTGATTTTGTCCAAGGACTTACATGTGCACCTATAATGCAATCAACTTTGTTTGCAGATAATACTCCTTCTTTTATCATCCCTTTGGATCCGCCGGCAGTTTCTTCATCAAGTTGGAACGTGAACTGAATTTTACCCGCAAACTCTTCTTTTTGTTTAGCTAAAATCATGGCGGCACCGAGTAACATTGTTGTGTTGCCGTCATGACCGCAAGCATGCATTACACCCGGATTTTTTGATTTATATGAATGATTGTTTTTTTCTTTTATGGGAAGCGCGTCCAAGTCCGCTCTTAAAGCAATAACTTTAGTTTTTTTATTGGTTTTCTTTGTTCCTTCCAAAATTCCGATAACACCTGTTTTACATAATCTGTATGTTTTTATGCCTTGTTCTTTTAAAGTCTTTTCTACTAAATCGGCAGTCTTAAATTCTTTATTACTGAGTTCCGGATTTTGATGGATGGTTCTTCTTATATTCTGTAAAGTTTTAAATAAGTTCATATCTTTCTCCGAAAAATTACTTTGTAATTTTTTTTATTGCTTTAAATATATTTCCGATTATATCACTTGCCGTCATTGAAACTTGAGATTTTTCCTTAGCTGCAAAATCTCCGGCAAGACCGTGAACATAAACCGCAGTTGAAACTTTTAACAATAAATCTTTGTTTTCAATACATGCAAAAGCGGAAATTATACCGGTTAAAACATCACCGCTTCCGGCCGTAGCCATACCGGCATTTCCGGTAGTGTTCACATATACTTTTTTACCGTCACTGACAACTGTTTTATGTCCTTTCAATAAACAAATTATATCATTATTTTCAGCAAAAGTTTTAGTTATTTCTTTTCTGTAATTCTTATCTTCTTTATATTTTACTCCCGATATCCTTTCAAATTCTTTAGGGTGGGGAGTAACTATTATTTTAGATTTTGAATTTTTAAATTCTTTTATTATTGAATTTTTTTGTTTGCCTTCCAACGAATTCAGACCGTCGGCATCGATTGTTACATAAATATCAAACTTTTTTATTATCGATAATATTAAATTTTTTACGGAACTGCTTTTACCCGTTCCGCAACCGATAGCTACCGAAGTAATTTTTCTTTTTTCTATAAATTTTAATATTTTATTTTGTGCAGACTTTGAAAAAGTTCCGTTTTTTTCTTCGAGAGGCAAAAGCATTATTTCCGGTTTAATATTTTTTGCTATAACAGGATAAGCCGATTTCGGAAACGCAATTGTTACAAGACCTGCACCTGAAGTTATTGCAGAATTAGCACACAAAACTCCGGCTCCGGGCATATTGTAAGAACCGGCAATAACAAGTACATGTCCGAAATTATTTTTAAAACCGTTTTGATTTCTTTTAAATATATTTTTTATTTGCATTTTATTTAGAAGATACGGCAACAGCTACAACCGTTGTTTTGTTATGCGAAAAAGATATATCAATGTAAGACGCTTTTTTACCTTTAATATAAACTTCAGGTTTTCCTGAAACCGAATTTTTAAACGATATGTCCGTTATTACCAATTTTTTTGATTTGTTTATTGCTTTCCAAACAGCTTCTTTGCCTGCAAATCTTACTGCAAAATGTTGAACGGCATTTTTCTTTTTAGACGAGCAATATTCTATTTCATCTTTGGAAAATACCCGTTCAATGAAATTTTTATCTTTTAATAATTTTTGAAATCTTTTTATTTCTTCTATATCTATTCCGATATTCATTTTTTGCAACCGATGAAAATTTTATTTATCGTCAAAATTGTATACTATTAATTAAAAAAAATCAATGATATATTTTTATCAAAAAAATTCGTTTTTTTATATATATTTTTTGTATAATATTTAAAATATTTTTTTTGAGGTAAATCATGAGCATAATTGTTACCGGAGTTGCCGGTTTTATTGCAAATAAAACCGCAGAGTTTTTATTGAAGTCGAAAAAAGAAGTTATAGGTATTGATAACATAAACGATTATTATGATGTTAAGATAAAAAATTACAGATTAAAGCAACTAAAAAAATATAAGAATTTTAAATTTTTTAAACTCGATATCGAGAATAAAAAATCTTTAGAAAAAATATTTTCGAAAAATAAAATTTCCGCCGTTATCAATTTGGCTGCAAGAGCCGGTGTAAGATACAGTATGGAAAACCCGTTTGTCTATGTTTCAACCAACACTATGGGAACGCTTAATCTTTTGGATTTGTGCAGAGAACATAAAATAAAAAAGTTTGTTTTAGCTTCGACATCTTCTCTTTATGCAGGCCAAAAAATGCCTTTTACGGAAGACCTTGCTGTTAATACCCCTATTTCGCCATATGCCGCTTCCAAAAAAGGTGCGGAAGCTATGTGTTATTCGTATCATTATTTGTATGGTATAGATATAAGCATAGTAAGATATTTCACTGTTTACGGACCTGCGGGAAGACCTGATATGAGTATAATAAGGTTTATAAAATGGATAGATGAGGGAACACCTATAGAACTTTTCGGGGACGGTTCTCAAAGCAGAGATTTTACTTATGTGGATGATATCGCAAAAGGAACAATAAAAGCATTAAAAAAAGTAGGTTTTGAAGTTATAAATTTGGGCGGCGGAAATAATCCTATTTCGTTGAACTATGTTATAGGGTTGATAGAACAATATTTAGGCAAAAAAGCTAAGGTTAACAGAAAACCTTTCCATAAAGCAGATATAGTTTCAACATGGGCGGATATTTCAAAAGCAGGTAAAATATTAAATTGGAAACCGACTGTTTCGTTGGAACAGGGAATAAAAAATACGGTAGATTGGTATTTGGAAAACCGCTCTTGGTTTAAAAATATAAAATTGTAAAACAGTTTTATATTTTGAGGTATAGAGGAATGGAAGTATAGAGGTCTGGAAACGGCAGAACGGTAAATTATACATTAAAATTTATCTTGTAGAGGATATAAAATGTACAAAGAATTATCAAAGAAAATTGAAAAAAAAGAAGCACGTATTGGAGTTATAGGTTTAGGTTATGTCGGACTTCCTTTAGCGGTAGAACTTGCCAAAAAGGGGTTTGTTGTTACAGGTCTTGAAGTTGACAGCAAAAAAACTGAAAGTATAAATAATAAAAAATCTTATATAGGAGATATTTCCACAGAAGATATTAAAGCACTTGTAGAAGCAAAAAAACTTTCCGCTACAACAAATTTTAAAGCAATTTCAAAGTTGGATGTTGTTATTATTTGCGTTCCGACACCGTTAAGAAAATCTAAAGATCCCGATGTTTCATATATTGTTTCGGCAACAAACGAAATAAAAGAAAATTTAAAAAAAGGACAACTGATAATTCTTGAATCCACAACTTATCCAGGAACTACACAGGAACTTGTTCTTCCTATGCTTGAAGAAACCGGCTTAAAAGGCGGGAAAGATTTCTTCTTGGCTTTCAGTCCCGAAAGAATAGATCCTGCAAACAAAAAATTTACTATTGCAAATACTACAAAAGTTGTCGGCGGTATATGTCCCAAATCGGCGGATTTGGCTTGTGCCGTTTACGGAAGTTTTACGAAAGTTCATAAAGTATCATCTACACAAGCGGCAGAGATGGTAAAACTTTTGGAAAATACATTTAGAGCGGTAAATATCGGTCTTGTAAACGAAGTTGCTTTAATGTGTGACAGATTAGGCTTAAATGTTTGGGAAGTAATAAATGCTTCGGCAACAAAACCGTTCGGCTTTATGAAATTTACTCCCGGTCCCGGAATAGGCGGACATTGTATTCCGTTGGATCCTCACTATTTGTCATGGAAACTTAAAACATTGAATTTTTATTCCAGATTCATAGAACTTGCAGGTGAAATAAATTCCAAAATGCCGGAATATGTTGTAACAAAATTGGCGGACGCATTAAACGAAAAAACAAAATCTATAAAAGGTTCTAAAATACTTGTGTTAGGTGTAGCTTACAAAAAAGATGTTGCTGATTTAAGAGAATCTCCTGCACTTGATGTTATGACATTGTTAATAAATAAACAAGCAAAACTTTCTTATTATGATCCGTATGTTTCAACAGTGAAAGTCGCAAATAAAATATTAAAATCAGAAAAAAATATTTCCGCTATTGCAAAGTATGATGCGGTTGTAATATTAACGGATCACTCTTGCATAGATTATGCGAATGTCGTTAAAAAATCTAAACTTGTTTTTGATACAAGAAATGCAACAAATTTAATGAAATCTCCAAAAATAGTAAGGATATAATTGGTGAATAAAGGGAAAAAATTATCAATTGTTTTGGTTACGAGAAATTCTAAATCCGTGTTGTTTGATTGCCTTAAAGCATTGGATAATAACGATGAAATTACATCTTCAAAATATTCTCAATGGATTATAGTTGATAATGACAGTACCGACGGTTCAATAGAAGAAGTTTTAAATTTATATCCTCAAACACAAGTTATAAAAAACAAAGAAAATTTAGGTTTTGCAAAAGCTGCAAACCAAGGTTTTGGTTCTTGTGAAAGTGATTTTATTTTATATATAAATACCGATACCGAAATTAAAAAGAATTCAATATCAAAATTGTATAATAAAATAATTTCGGATAAAAGTATTGCAGTTATCGGACCAAGACTTTTAAGAAAAAATAATACTGTTCAAAAATCGGTTTATCCGGAAGCAACTTTATATACCGAAATTTTTAAACCTGTAGTAAAGTTGTGTGTATCGATAAAAGAAAATTTTTATAAAGCAGGTAAATGTTATACGGTTAATTCACTAAGAGGAGCTTGTTTTATAATAAATAAAGCGTATATGAAACAAGTAGGCGGTTTTGATGAAAGATATTTCTTTTATTTGGAAGAAACAGACTTGTTCAGACAATTAAAATTGATCGGTAAAAAAATTTGTTATCTTCCGGAAAGTGAAGTTTATCATTATGGCGGTTTAGGTAGTGATGATAAAATGACATTTAATAAGAAAAAAATGTATAACGAATCTTTACTGAAATATTTCGATAAAAACAGAAACAAGTTTGAAAATTTTATTATAAGGATGATGATAAAGAATAAATGAAAATATCGTTGGTAATGATTGCTAAAAATGAAGAAAAAAATATTGCCAAATCGTTGGAAAGTGTTAAAGGGTTGGTAAGTGAAATTATTGTTGTTGACAGCGGTTCAACGGACAACACAAATAAAATAGCGCAATCTTACGGAGCCAAAATTTTTAAAAGACCTTTCGATAATTTTTCCGCTCAAAAAAATTATGCATTGTCACTTGCTTTAAACGAATGGGTGTTACATCTTGATGCCGACGAAGTGTTGTCAGAACAACTAAAAGAAGAAATAAAAAATGCCGTAGAAACAGCACAATGTGACGGCTTTATGTTAACCAGAGAAAATTTTTTTCTTGGCAGAAAAATGAAATATTCAGGTGTTGCAAAAGAAGACATACTCAGACTTGCAAAGAAATCTTTATCTAAATATGTCGGTGGAATTATTCATGAAGAGTTGTCCGTTGACGGAAAAGTCGGAAAATTAAACAATGTCTTTTATCATTATACATGTCAAGATTTAGACGGATATTTTAATAAATTCGAACAATATACAACTTTGGCTGCATTAAAAATGGCCGGAAAAAACAAAAAAGCAAATATCATTGATATCGTTTTCAGACCGCCGATTGAATTTATAAAAAGATACATTTTAAAGCTGGGTTTTTTAGACGGATTTGAAGGTTTTGTTTGGGCAGTTTTGGGTTCATATTACACTTTTGCAAAATATATAAAACTTTATTTGTTGAACAAAAAACAAAAATGCAATCCCTATGCTCATGCAGTTAAAATGGAAGATAACTTATTGAAACCGGAAAAAGATATTAAAAATATTTCAAAATTCTGATATAAGGAAAATGAGAAAAATAAAATGATATACGACTGTTTTACTTTTTTTAATGAATTTGATTTGTTGGAAATAAGGTTAAACGAATTAGATTCCGTGGTAGATAAGTTTGTCTTGGTTGAGGCTACAAAAACCTTTTCCGGACTTGATAAACCGTTGTATTTTAATGAAAACAAGAATAAATTCAATAAGTTTTTAAATAGAATAATATATGTTGTTGTCGATAAATATCCAAATATGGACGGCGATTGGGTAATTGAAAATTATCAAAGAAATGAGATATTAAAAGGATTAATTAATTGTAATGATGATGATGTTATATTGATATCGGACTGTGATGAAATACCAAGACCGAGTTCGATTTTAGATAACAAAGATAAACCGGGATTAAAAATTCTTGAACAAGAAATGTATTATTATTACTTTAATTTGAAGGCATCGTCAAAATGGGTATCAGGTACAAGAATGCTTTTTTATAAAGATTTAAAAAACGGATTTGATAATGTTGATAATTACAGTAAAACTGTTATAAAAGAATTAAATATAGGCACTACACCGCAAAAAGTTAGGCATATTAACGACGGCTTATTAATAAAAAATGCGGGATGGCATTTTACATATACCGGCGGAGTAGATATGATTATAAAAAAAATAAAATCTTTTTCTCATTTTAGAGAAGTATCAAATATAAACAGAGAAAAAATAGAAAAGGAAATACGAAACGGTAATGCACAATTTAATTCCGATATGTTTTTGTTTCCCGTATCAATAGACAAATCTTTTCCTGAATATATCTGTAACAATAAAAATAAATATAAAGACTATATCCTGGTTCAAACAACAAAAGAAAAAATTTGTTGTTTTATGAATATAGTTATAAAACAGCCTAAACATATTTTGAAAAATTTTGTGTATTCCGTTTTTGGTAAAGAAAATTTAAAAGTAATAGAAAAGAAAATAAAAAATTTATTTAGAAAATAATCATGTATCCGGAACTTTTTTCTATCGGTAAAATTACAATATATACTTACGGTGTTCTTGTAGCACTGGGGTTTTTTGTGGGTATGCAATATATTGTTAAATATTCAAAAAATATAATAGCAAAACAACAAGTATATGATTTTTTGTTTTATGTTATTTTGGTCGGAATTATCGGCGCAAGATTGTTTTATGTAACGCTCGATTTACCTTACTATAAATCTAATCCTTTGGAAATTTTACAAGTTTGGAAAGGAGGACTTGTATATTACGGCGGTTTTGTTGCAGTATTGATTTTTGCATTTTTTTATTGCAGATACAAAAAAATAAATATTGTAAAACTTATGGATGTTTTTGCACCGGCTTTAGCATTGGGACATGCTTTCGGAAGAATAGGTTGTTTCTTTTCCGGATGTTGTTACGGAAAAAACAGTGATTGTTTTTTTGCAATAGCACAAAAGCATCCTACACAATTGTATGAAGCATTCGGTAATTTTATAATATTTTATATACTACATAATCGTCTAAAAAAATCTCATAAGGACGGATATGTTTTTGTTTTGTATATGATATTGTATTCACTTTTAAGATTTTTTGTTGAGTTTTTCAGAGGAGATGACAGGGGAACATTTTTTCTCGGATTATCTCCGGCACAAAATATTTCAATAGTTATATTTGTTGTGGCAGCGGTAATTTTATTGTTTACAAAAAACGGGGCTAAAAATGAAAAATAAGTTTGTTTGCGAAAAAGATACGAATGAAAGATTGGATTGCTTTATGAACAATTTGCATAAAGAATATTCAAGAACATATTTTCAAAATATGATAAAAGACGGGAAATTGTTGGTAAACGGTAAAAAAGTTCATCCCAGTTATAAAGCAAAACAGAATGATAATATAGAATACACTATTGAAGATAATGTTGAAATTTCTTTAAAGCCGGAAAATATTCCTTTAAATATTATTTATGAAGATAACGATATAATAGTTATAAACAAACAAGCCGATTTGGTTGTTCATCCTTCTTTCGGTCACGAAACGGGAACGTTGCTTAATGCTTTGTTATATCATTTCAAAGGAAAATGCAGCCCGTTTATGGTTCACAGATTGGATAAAGATACAACAGGTGCAATAATTTTTGCAAAAAACGAAAAATCAAAAGTTTCTCTGTCTAAACAATTTCAAAAAAGGACAATACATAAAACATATGTTACGGCGGTAACCGGAACAGTTGTTGAAGAACAGGGCAGAATAGAAGCTCCGTTGGGCCGTTCCATGCAGAACAGAAAAATTATAGAAGTCGGACCGCTTGCAAAGAAAATGGCAATAACCGAATTTAAAGTGTTGTCAAGAAGCAGAGATGTTTCTTTGCTCGAAGTTCATATTATTACGGGAAGAACGCACCAAATAAGAAGCCATATGAAATATATAGGGCATCCCGTTTTGGGAGATGTTGATTACGGCGGCAGTGACCATTTAAAAGATATTAAATTTACAAGACAAATGTTACATTCTTACAGAGTCAGATTTACTCATCCCGTGACAAGTAAGGAAATGGAATTAATTGCTCCTTTGCCGGAAGATATGAAAAGTTTGTTTAAAAATATAAAGTTATAATTAACCATGCTAAAAAAAATAAAAAATTTTTTAAATACAAATATTTTTTTCTTAATACTATTAACAATAGTTGTTTTTTCTTTGTACGGAAAATCGATAAGTTTTGAAGAAACCGGTTTTGATGATACTTCTCTAATAACAAAAAATATTAATTTTATTTCAAATTATAAGAATATTCCGAAATTGTTTATAATGTCACCGTATTACGACAATTTTACAACGTATTACAGACCGATGTTATCGGTATCTTTCGCAATAGAAGCTTTTTTTGTAAGAAATAATTTAAGATTATATCACATAACAAACATTATTTTATTCATTTTATCTTTATATCTTTTTTATTTGTTTTGCATTGAACTAAAGCTTAATTCGGTAATAACAAAATTTGTATTACTTATAGTTGCCGTACATCCGATGTTTGTTTCTGTAGTAGCTTGGATACCGGGAAGAAATGATAGTCTGTTGACTGTTTTTTATTTTTCATCTTTTATATTTTTTATAAAGTATTTAAATACTCAAAAAATAAAATATGCTTTTTTATTCGGACTTTTCTTTGTCCTTTCTCTTTTTACTAAAGAAACTTTTATAGTGTTAATTCTTTTATATTTTGTTTATTTGTTTTTATTCGAACACGAAATTCAAAAAAAGAAACTGCTTTTTCTTTTTTTTAGTTTGGTCCCTTTCGTGCTCGCTTTCTTTTTTTTAAGGAGTTATGCCGTTTATACATTCGGATATGAACATTATGCTTTAAAAATCAGTGTTATAACATTAAATTTTATTAAATATATTTTTATTTATGTCTATAATTTTTTTGTTCCCGAATATATCCCGACAATGTTATTTAATGTCAGTTTAAGTTTGAAAACAGTTGTATATAATTTGTTGTTTATTTCGGTAATATTGTTTGCCTTGTATAAAAAAATGTTGTCAAAAAAAATATTTGTTTTTTCAATTTTGCTTGTCTTTTTAGCTCTATCGCCTACTTTTTTACAGGAAGATGTAGTTTATTTAAATCATAGATTTATTGTTTGTTCTTTGGGAATAATAATGATTATCGTTTCTGCTTTTGAATATTTGATTTCAAATTTTGAAAAGATAAAAATCTTTTTTATAATCTGTTCAATTATACTTTTTGTAAGCTTGTTTCTTTTTTCTTACAAACAAGAGGACAAATATAAAGATTCCGAAACTTTTTGGGTAAATGCATATGTAGATAGTCCGGAAAATGTTCTTACATGTAAAAATTTAGCACGAATTTATTTGGATAGAGGAATGTTGAAAGAAGCGGAACACTTTATGAAAAAGACAATTGAGTTAAAATCAAATTACGGAACGCTTATTGATTATGCGAGATTTTTAATTATGACAGGAGATATGGAACAGGCTGAAACTGCTTTGTTGCAATTAGAAAACGATATGAAAAAAGGAAAAGATTTCGTGTATTATCCGTTAAGTATAATATATTATAAAAAGCAAGACTACAAAAAGGCAGAATATTATGCATTAATGGCATATGAAATCAATCGTTATGATATGAACTATTGCAAACAGTTGATAAAAATATATGATGTAACGGAAAAATATGATGAAGAACTGAAAGTTTATGAACAACTGTCAGGATACGATAAAAGAAATAAAGAATACAAGAATAAAATAACGGAACTTAAAGAAAGAATAAAAAACAGGGAAACGAAAAATGCTTGATTTGGATAAAATATTACCGCTTGTTCAAAGACCGTCAAGATATATAAATCACGAAATAAATTCATATAAACCGGACATGGAAAATGATGTCTCCATATGTTTGTGTTTTCCGGATATTTATGAAATAGGTGCATCCAATTTAGGACTTGAAATTTTGTATCACTTGGTCAACGAAAAAAAAGTTGCAAGATGCGAAAGAGCATATGCTCCCGATACGGATTTGGAACAAATATTAAGGCAAGAAAAAATCAGTCTTTTTTCTTTGGAATCTAAAAGTCCGTTAAAAGAGTTTGATATAGTAGGTTTTAGTTTACAGTGCGAACTTGTCGGAACAAATATTGTTAATATGTTGTCGTTGTCGGATATTTCTGTTTTTGCAAAGGACAGAAAAGAAGATGAACCTTTGATTATCGGCGGCGGACCTGTAATGGCAAACCCCGAACCGTTTGCGGATTTTTTTGATTTGTTTACCATAGGTGACGGTGAAGTTTCCATGGTTAAAATCTTAGAAACATACAGAACTTGCAAAAAAAACAAGTTAAGCAGAAAAGAAACTCTTTTTGAACTTTCTAAAATAGAAGGTATTTATATACCGGCATTTTACGATGTCAGTTATAATGAAGACAATACCGTAAAATCCGTAAAACCGAACATTGAAGGTGTTCCCGAAACGATAAAGAAAACAACAGTGGATTTGGATAAAGTTTTTTTTCATAATAACAAAATTGTTCCTTTTGTCGAAACCGTTCACAACAGATTGAATATTGAAGTGGCAAGAGGATGTGTAGGCAGATGCAGATTTTGCCAGGCATCAAAATATTACAGACCTTGGCGGGCAAGAAAAGTAGAAACTATTTTAAATTTGTTGGATGAAAGTTTAAAAAATACCGGATATGAAGAAGTTTCTTTTTCATCGTTATCTTGTACCGACTATAAAGATTTGGAAGAACTTTTGTTGCAGACAAACGAAAAATATTATAAACAAAATCTTAATGTTACTTTACCTTCTATGAGATGCAATAAATTTTCATTAAAGGTTGCCGAATATTTAAACAGGGATAAAAAACCATCAATAACTTTTGCGCCTGAAGCAGGTTCCGACAGATTAAGAAATGTTATAGGGAAATATTTGTCCGAAAACGAAATAGTTGATACTTTAAATTTTGCCTATCAAATGGGGTGGCGGGCAATAAAATTATATTTTATGATAGGTCTTCCAACGGAAACTCCGGAAGATATTTCTGCAATAAAAACACTTATCGATAAAGTTAGAAAAACGGCTAACAGATTAAATTTCAGTATAACCGTATCTCCTTTTGTTCCGAAAGCCCAAACCGCATTTCAGTGGGAACCGATGTTTTCAAGCGAATATTTCAGAGATGTTATAACAAATATTAAAAAATCTGTTCCTGCCGATATCAGAGCTCATAATCATCAATCAAGCATAATAGAAGCTTTTCTGGCAAGAGCCGACAGACGAGTTTCAAAAGCGATATATATTGCTTGGCAAAAAGGTATGAGATTTGATCAATGGAAAGATAAATTTAATTTTGAAGTATGGACTGAAAGCATAAAAGAGGCAGGTTTTGATTTAAATTTTTATGTTTACAGAAGAAGAGATTTTGATGAAGTGTTACCGTGGCAACATATTAATTTAGGTGTGGACAAACAATTCCTTTATAACGATTATACAAACGGAATTAAAGAAACGGCAAATGTTGTTTCAGGTAAAGAAAAACAAGTAACAAAACTTCCCGAAAATATTTCTTCCGTAAAAAAAGAAATTTTTGAAACAAAGTTTAGAGTATTATTAAAATTTTCAAGAACAGGTTTCGTAAAATATGTATCGCAATTGGAACAAATAGATTTCTTTAGAAGGGCATTAAAAAGAACAAAATTACCGTTGGCATACACAAACGGTTTCAGTCCGCAGGTAAAAGCCGCTTTCGGACCGGCAATAGCGGTAGGTTATGAAAGCGACAGTGAATATGTCGATTTATCTTTAACGGAAAAAGTTGATTTGGTACAAATAAAACAGGAAATATCAAAAATATTGCCGGAAGGATATCAACTTTTAGATGCAAAATATATTCCTTTAAGATTTCCGTCAATAGAATCTGTTGTGAATTTGGCTGAGTATACGGTTAAAGGTGTTAAGTTGGAACAAAATTATTTGAATGAATATTTAAATCAAAAAGAAATTTTAATAAAAAAAATAAAAAAAGATAAAGAAACCATAGTGGATGTAAAAGATCTTATACGAGAAATACAAATTGTTGATGATAATACATTAAAAATCTTTTTAAGATTCGGGCCTGCAAAAAATATGAAACTTGAAAAAATTTTGCAAAACTTATTGAAAATACAAGAAAAAGATATAAAAATATTGTATACTAAAAGGGACAAGTTATTTGTTGAAAGTAAAGGAATTGTTTATGAAATTTAAAATGACGGCTGTTTTTATGCTTATTTGTTTTTTATCGTCAGCAATTTTTGCAGATAAATCAATTTTGTATATGAGTGACAGCGTGCATGTTTCGGATTATTTCAACACAAAATATATAGATATGTTGCAGAGTTTGATAGATGACGATTTCGGTAAAGGCACCGTAAATGTCAGCAAAATTACAAAATTCGATATGAACACAACCCAATGTTTGGAAATATGTGATGTTTTGTTTAACAAGAAACATCAAGATACATTGATACTTAATGTCGGAGACTCAAACTACCACAATTTATATGGCTTTGCCGCGTATATGAAAAACAGAGACAGAGATAAGACCGTGGTTATAAGAGAGAACAAAAATCTTTATGAAATAAATAACGAGATGTTAAAATTGTATGGAAGTACCGGCAAAAATACTTTAACAAAAGTTATCGGCGGTGTATATAATTCCTTAATGGGCGGAGGTTCCGACAAAACTTTTAAGCCTAAAGTTGTTCCTAATTTTTATGTTCTTAACAGTGATTTTACGGAAGATAATAATTTTATGGCAACAATAAAAACTTATGAACAAGCATGGCAACTTATAAGAGACGGAAGATTTGACGAAGCAAAAATCTTTTTGTCGACTATTATAGAGAAAAAACCGTCACAAAGTATGTTGTATTATGCTTTAGGTTCAACATATTTAACGGAAAATTCCGAGGGATGCGAAGCTAAAGCTTTACAATGTTTTGAAGACGGTATTCTTGTTGATCCGTTAAATAAATTAAATTTGTGTTATAAAGGTTTGGAATTAATTTACATGTTATACAAGGGAGAAATTACTGCTGACGTTTTGTTTTTTGCCAGGGGAATAAGCCAATATATTACTTTCCCGAGTGAAAGTTTGGAAGCTATAATGTCCATAAATACCGTAGATTATGATGAAAAAATACAAACAATAAATGATTGGATTTTGTCGGATATCGATAAGATAAGAAATAAAGCTTTTGTGGCAAATACAAATTTGATTTTTGTCGGTTATCCCGATAATATTCCGATAAATTCATTACTTTCGGATTATGCAAAAAATTCATCCAAAGCTATGTATATGGAAAACGACAAAATAAATGTTCAAGATAACTCGGATTTTACTATATACAGTATGGCAAAAAAAATATACGATTTTTTAACAGGAAACAGAATTTTAATTAAAAAGTGAGAATCTAAAATCAAATGTCCAAAGAAATAATTGTAAACAGAACTTTTGAAGAAACAAGAGTTGCTGTTTTAGAAAACGACAGATTATCTGATATCTTTATAGAAAGAAGAGAAACCGAAAAAATTTTAAACAATATATATAAAGGCAAAGTTCAAAATATTGTATCCGGATTGTCGTCTGCTTTTGTCGATATAGGCTTCGGAAAAAGTGCTTATTTGGGAATTGCCGATATTGTTGCACCGAAGAATGAAAAAAATATAGAGAATATGCTGAAAGTAGGACAAGATATAATGGTTCAAATTTATAAGGAACCTATCAGTACAAAAGGTCCTAAAGTTACCATGGATATATCTTTGCCGGGAAGACTTTTGGTGTATATGCCTTTCAGTAAAAGAATAGGCGTTTCAAAACAAATAGAAGATAAAGAAGAATATAACAGGCTGAAAAGTATAGTAAAGAAGCTGAAAGAAAATCTTGCCGGAGGGATAATCGTCAGAACCGAAGCCGAAGATGCAACCGAGGAAGAAATAGAAAGAGAAATGAAGTATCTTTCGAGATTGTGGGCTTCAATTATAAACAGGTTTAATAATTCAAAATGCGGAACTTGTGTTCATAAAGATTTAGGCGTCGTTTTTCAAACCGTCAGAGATCATTTTACCGAAGATGTGAAAATGATGCAAATCGATAATCAAAAAGAGTTGAACGATGTTGTTGAATTCGTAAGAACAGTTTCTCCGGAACTTGAAGACAGAATTGTTTTATATGAAGGCAAACAACCTATTTTTAAAGCTTACGGAATAGAAGAAGAAATAAAAAGATTAAGATCAAACAAAGCAAGATTGAAATCCGGCGGATATCTTATCATTCAAGAAGCGGAGTCTTTATGTGCTATAGATGTTAACAGCGGTAAATTTGTCGGCAACAATAATACGCAAGAAGAAGTGGTTACGATAACAAATATAGAGGCAGCTCAAGAAGTTGCCAGACAATTAAGATTAAGAAATATCGGCGGAATTATAGTTATAGATTTTATCGATATGAAAAAAGAAAAGAACAGAAAAAAAGTTTTGGAAGCCTTGAAAGAGGCAACTAAACATGATAAGGCTAAAATAAAAATATGGCCTATAACTCATTTGGGTCTTATAGAAATGACAAGGGAAAGAAAAAGAGAATCGTTGTTTTCTCTCTTGGGAGATACATGCCCTACTTGTCACGGACTCGGTCTTATATTATCGAAAGAATCTGTTTTCATTTCCGTATGTCAGGAAATAGAACAGATGAAAATAGAAAAATTTTTCGGAAAAATAAAAATTAAGCTTCATCCCGATGTGGCACAGTATTTTACCGAAAGAAAAAAAAGATTACATGAATTGTTTAAAAAAGATATAGATATTATTTCTACGGATGCCGTTACAAGGGAAGACTATAATATTATATTGGAACAATAAATGTATGAATAAATTTATTTTAAATCCCAAAGAAAAGTATGTCTTTATTATGGGGGCGGGTGCCAGTAAAGACGATAACCTTCCCATACAAGATGAAATTTTAAAAAATATATTGAAACAGGAATTTGCTTTTAAAAATAAAGAAGGTTCTCATATACGGGAATATAAAAAAGTTTCCAATGAAATAAAATCAATTTTAACAAATATTTTTACCGGTAAGAAATCAATAGATAATATATCCCTGGAAACTATTTTTAATGTTTTGGAAACAGCAATATACAAAAATGAAAATATAGGCAAAATACAACTTGAAAAGATAAAAAAATATTACGACAGTTTGTTAAAAGGCATAATGTTTGCCACTTTAACCGATGCAAAATTAAAAGAACATAATATTTTCAACAGGAAAGCGAAAAGCCCGTATACAATACTCGGACAAAAAATATATAACGGCTGCAAAAAACAAAATAATATAGATATATCTTTTATTACTTTTAATTATGATATTTGTTTGGATAGAGTATTGTTGTCGATGTATAATGAGGATGAAAACAAAAGTTTTGATGTTGATTTCGGTATAGATTTGGGAAATTATGAGCAAGAGAAATGGTTTCACAGACCGAGAAAAAGAAAAATAAGTTTGCTGAGACCGCACGGCTCTATAAATTGGGTTTTTTGTAAATCGTGCGGTAAAATTTTCTCTAAAATATCTAAACAGGGAAAACCGTTGGAACTTGTAGAAAGAACAAAATGTTATAACTGCGGACTTTCATCGGTTGAACCTTATATAGTTCACCCGACCAACAACAGAATTTATGAAAATAAATATATAATGCAAATATGGAGTAAAGTTGAAAATATTTTACAGGAAGCCGATAATTGGTGTTTTATAGGATATTCTTTGCCGGAAGCGGACAGATATTTTTCATATATCCTTTCAAAAATATACAATTTAAGAAAAATAAAAAAGAATAATCTTCCGAAAATTTCCGTTGTTAATCCGAACAGTTATATAAATAAGCATAAAAGTATTTTAGAAAAATTAAAGTCTTATAAAAACGATAATTTTGCTGTTGATATTAATGAGATAGACGATTATTTTTGTTATGTGCAAAAAGGTCGTGACGTTTTCAAAAGATTTGAAAACTATTTTAATGATGTAAAAAAATATGAGTGTAGTTTTAAAGAATTTGTGTTAAACTATTTTTGGGTAATATAGCATATGATAAAAAAAATTTTTTTATTATGTTTTTTTGTGTTTTTTTCGACATTTTTGTTTGCGGATGTTGAAAATGATATATCTGAACAAGCCGACCTATTGTTTAGAAACGGCGATTATTACAAAGCCGTAATAGAATACACGAAATTATTAAAAGAAGAAAAAGAAGATGCGGATTTGTTTTTAAAAAGGGGAGATGCAAAATATTTTTTAGATAATTATAATGGTGCTATCGGTGATTATTCATCCGCTTTGGATATTGAAATTTCTTCTCGGGCATATGTGTCAAGAGGAAAGGCGGAATTATTGTGTGAGCAATATGATGATGCAATTAAAGATTTTAATTCTGCATTAACAATAGAAAATTCCGCCTATGTTCATGCTCTTTTAGCTTGTGTAAATTTTAAAAAAGGTAATTACATTGAAGCTGTAAGAAATACTACGAATGCCATAAAAGTTTTGCCTAATGCTTTATTCTATTCAAGAAGAGGAATTGCCTACCAAAGTATGAGACAATATTATAACGCTTTACATGATTACACTACGGCAATAGATATGGAATCCGATAATTTGGAATATTATACTTATAGATATGAGTTATACAAAGTGATGAAAAAGTTTGATTCGGTTGATGAAGATAGTGCCGCTATCGATGCCATAAATGAAGATTATGATTCCGCAATAAAAAAATTAACGGAAATTTTAAGAAAAAAACAAAATTATGATATATATTACAATTTGGGTTTGTTAAAAAGTAAAGCGGGAGATAATTTAGGTGCGATAAACGATTTTACAAGTTCTATCGAAATGAAAAAAACACCGGAGGCTTTTTTTGAGAGAGGAAAAGCAAAGGCTAAAATAAATAAATATAACAGTGCGGTAGAAGATTTTAATACTTCGTTGAAAATGAAAAAAACGGCAGCGGCATATTTTGAAATTGCCGAAATATATTTCTTGTCTAAAAAATACGAGCAAGCCATAGAGTTTTACAATAAAACACTCAAAATGGAACAAAATTTGGAAGCAACGGTAAACAGATGGAATTGTTTTTATGAATTAAATAATTATAAAAGCATAATATTGGAAAAAATGAGTGTGGTTTCTCAATTTAACGATATTAGATTGTGGGATTTATCGGCTAAAGCCGAATATAAAATCGGAATGTATAAGGAAGCGTTAAGAGATACGGAACGTTCTTTAAAAATTTCTCCGAAAACGGAAACCTATGTCTTGGTTGCCGAAATTTACGAAAAAATGAAAGAATACAGGAAAGCAATTTTGAATTATACAATCGCAATAGATATAGAAAAAGAAAATGTGGGTTTTATAGCAAAACAGAATTTAAAGAATTTTTATTTAAAAAGGTCTGATTTGTATTTGTTAATAGACAGAAAAGATTTGGCACAGGCGGATAAAGGTTATTTCAGTGCCATTGTCGGCTCATATCAAAATAATGTTGCTATAGCAGAGCTTACGAAATCTTTGGAAATAAAACAAAATGCCGAAGTTTTTATTGCAAGAGGAGAATTAAAACTAAAAAATCAAGATTATAAAGAAGCCATTACGGATTTTAATAAAGCATTAAAAATAAAACAGTCCGCTACGGCATATTTGTATATCGGTAATACACAAATGGAAATGAATAAATATGATGAGTCTCTGAAAAGTTTTAATAAATCTTTACAAATAGATGCAAATAAAGATGAGACTTATCATGCGATCGCCAAACTTATGGAAAAAAAAGGTGATTACGATAAAGCTATTACATATTGTACTAAGGCCTTATCAATAAGAGAGAGAAGAATATATTATATATTGAGAGCAAGTTTATATGAAAAAATATTGAAAAACGATTTAGCTATGGCGGACAAAGGAAACATAAAAATTATGTTCGGTAATTATAAGGAAGCTATAAAGGATTATACCAAGTCTTTGGAAATATATGAAAATGCTTTTGTTTATGCAAAAAGAGGAGAAGCGGAAGAAAAGTTGAATATGTATGAAGAAGCTTTAAAAGATTATATAAAAGCAATAGAGTTGGATAAAACCGGGAAATATACACAATTAAAAGAAAATTTGTTTTCAAGAATGTCGCAAGAGCAGAAAGTTGTTTTCGAATTAAAAGAACTTGAAGATATATTGTTTGTCGAATAACATTCCGTATAATTAAATATAAGTTCAAAAAATAATTTATTAAAATCAATATTTTTATTGAAATTTGTTTTGTTTTTCAATATAATTTTAAGATATGGGAAAGAATAAATCTATCTTTATTTCTGCCGGTGATATTTCCGGTGATATACATGCGGCAAATTTAATAAAATCAATAAAAAAAGATAGCAATTACAGAGTCTATGCTATCGGCGGCAATCAATTAAAAAAAGTTGCGGATGAATTTATTAAAGATATCGTAAACATAAACGGTTTTGGATTCTTCCCTATAAAACAGGTGTTTATTTTAAAAAAAATATTTAAGGCCGTAAAAAGATATCTTATAGAAAGAAATGTGGACAAAGTAATTTTGGTAGATTATTACGGCTTTAATATTCATGTTGCTAAACTTGCTCATGAATTAAAGATTCCCGTCTATTATTTTGTCACTCCTCAAGTTTGGGCTTCAAGAAAATACAGAATAAAAAATATTGCTAAATATGTCGATATTGCTTTTCCTATACTTCCTTTTGAAAAACCTATGTATGAAAAAGAAAATGTAAAAGCTTTTTTTGAAGGAAATCCTTTGGTTGATTTGGTGCCTAATGTAACAGAAAAAAAGGATGAAGATACAAAAAGAGAAGTTTGTATAGGCCTTTTTGCCGGCAGCAGAAAAAATACCATAAAAAGGCATTTACCGGTAATACTTGACACCGTAAAAATATTAAAAGAAAAAATAAATGCAAAATTTGTTTTGTTTTCCGTTGATAATTTTGAACAAAACGTTCCGGATTACATAACTGTCAGAAAGGGAAATGATTTTGGTGAAAGAGAAAAAATAGATGTCGCTTTATGCCCTTCGGGAACGGTAAGTTTGGAAAATGCTTTAATGGGAATACCTATGGTTGTAATGTATAAATTATCTTGGGCAAACTATTTGTTGGCAAGAATGATTGTTCAAGTAAAGTATATAACTTTGGCAAATATTTTATTAAATAAAGAGTTAATTCCGGAATGTATACAACATAAAGCAACGGCGGCAAATTTAGCAAAGAATATATTGAATGTTTTGGGAAAAGAAAAGTATGATTCCATAAAAAAAGAACTTTTGAAATTTAGGCAGCAGTTGGGACCGGAAGGCGTTTATGACAGAGTGGCAAAAAGAATTTTGGAGGATAATATATGATAGATTACAAACGACTGATTAAATATGCTATGCCGTATAAAGGCAGATTTGTTCTTGCAATGCTTTGTATGGGAATTTATTCTGCCGTTGCAGGACTTTTAGTTTATTTGTCTAAACAAATAATGGACGGCGTTTTTATAAACGAAGATCCTTCTGTCGCTAAATACAATTTAATTTGTTTGTGTTTGATAATGCCTTTGATATATGTCGTAAAAGGTGTGGCAGATTACGGCAGATGTTATTTCTTAAATTATGTTTCGCAAAATGCAATTAAAGATTTAAGACAGGATTTATGCTATAAATTAATTTCTTTATCTCATGGCTTTTATGTAAGAAATACTTCGTCAAAAATTATGTCGAGATTAACAAATGATATTAACGCTTTGCAGGATGCACTTGTAAAGGTTCCTCCAACTGTTTTAAGAGACAGTTTAATAATAGTCGGTATGATAGGAGGACTTTTTTATTTGCATTGGAAATATGCTTTTGTTATAGTCGTTGTCTTGCCTGTTTTGGGGTTGCCTCTTGTTCAATTTGCAAGAAAATTGAGAAAAGCTTCTAAAGACAGTATGGTTCAAATATCGGAAATTTATACATCGCTGCAGGAAATTTTAAGCGGTTTTTCGGTTATAAAATCTTTTTGCAGAGAAAAGCACGAAGAAAAAAGATTTGCCGTTAACAATAAAGACTATTATAACGTTCAACAAAGAATAGTGAGAGTAGATGCAAGAACGACTCCTGTAATGGAAGCATTGTCTATGACGGGAGTTGCCGTTGTATTGTGGTTTGGAGGTAAAGATGTAATTAACGGAGTGTGGACACTTGGAGATTTTACCGCTTTTATTCTTGCAATTACACAAATGTATCAGCCTATAAAAAATTTTGCACAACTCAATTCCACGATTCAAAAAGCCACATCGGGAAGCGAAAGAGTGTTTGAAATATTAGATGAAAAAGTTGAAATATTTGATGCTCCGGATGCAAAAAAACTCGATACTTTTTCAAAAAACATTGTTTACAGAAACGTTTCTTTCGAATATGAAAAAGAAAAACCTATTTTAAAGAATATAAATATTGATATAGAAAAAGGACAAACCGTTGCCTTTGTCGGTTCTTCAGGGTCGGGAAAAAGTACAATAGCCAATTTAATATTGAGATTTTATGATGTTAATTCCGGTGAAATTTTAGTTGACGGAATAAATATAAAAAATTTAACATTGGAATCTTTAAGAGATAAGATAGGTGTTGTTTCTCAAGATGTTTTTCTGTTTAATGATACCATAAAATACAATATAGCTTACGGAAAACTTGATGCTACGGATGAAGAAATAGAGGCTGCGGCAAAAGCAGCAAACGCACATAAGTTTATTTCCAAAATGCCTGATGGTTACAATACTTTAATCGGTGAAAGAGGAATGAAACTTTCCGGAGGAGAAAAACAAAGAATTGCGATTGCAAGAGCAATGTTAAAAAATCCGCCTATACTTGTTCTCGATGAAGCTACATCCGCATTGGACAGCGAATCGGAAAAGCTTGTTCAAGAGGCAATTGAAACTTTGATGAAAAACAGAACGGTTATTTTGATTGCCCACAGACTTTCAACGGTAAAAAATGCGGATAAAATAATAGTTATAGATAAAGGAACCGTTGCGGAAACAGGCAAACATCAAGAACTTCTTGATAAAAACGGAATATATGCAAAATTATATAACTTAAAATAGGTGACTTTTTATGAATAAAAAAATTTTATTAATTGTAGGTTTTGTTTTTATGGCAATTAATATTTCTTTTGCGAAGAAACCTCCCACGATGCCTAATTCTTATGATTCCACAGGCCTTAGCGCAAGAAGTCTTGCCATGGGATATACGGGTGCAGCTATGCCGAACACATTAGAAGGAGTATTTTATAATTCGGCAAGTTTGGGGTTCAACGGCAGCGAAGCAATACAAGTGGAAGCTGCGGCTTCCGTGATAAGAAATACGGATATAGATAAGAATTATATGGCTTATTATAATCCCATAGATTTGGGATTTACTTCCGTTGTTATTAATCAAAAACAAGGTGCAATATCTTGGAGAACTTTTTCTTCTAACGATACAGAATACCATGACGGTTCCGATTTTTATAAAAAATCGGAACACATAAAAGCCGTTACCATTTCTGCGGCAAATGTAAACGAAAAAGGAGTTTCTTTCGGATTAAATTTATCTTATTTGTACGGGACATTGGCGGAAAGTTCCATTACCGGCGGAACACCTTTTGCACAAACTTCTTCCGGTAACGGTTTTACTATGGATATAGGTATTATGGCGCCGCTTAAAGGTAATATGTATGTAGGTGTTAATTTTGAAAATGTTTTCGGTATTATGTGGTGGGAAAATTATGATTTCGATCAATTGCCTTTCGGAATAAGAACGGGTGTGGGATATATTTTAGGGACATTTAATTTGCTTGTTGATTGGAATAAGAAATTTTATAGATTCGGAAATATAGAAAATGATAATTTTTATTCAATAGGTGCTGAACAGTATATAGGAAGATATTTGGTGTTAAGAGCAGGTGCGCAAGGGCCATCGATTACCGAAACAGAAGATATAAAATATACTTATGGTGCGGGAATAAATGTTTCGATAATTTCCATATCGATTGCCGGAGAAACATATAAAATAGAAGAAGAAAAAGTTTCTCAATATAGTGTTTCCGTAAGGATATTAATGTAATTATGATAGAAGAACTAAAAAAACTGGTAAAAGAATATTTGCCGAATGCTGATTTTGCTTTAATAGAAAAAGCATATAACTTTGCTTCCAATGCACATTATTGCCAAACAAGAGCAAGCGGTGAACCGTATGTTAATCATTGTTTTAATACCGCAAAAATTCTTACCGAATTAAAGTTGGATGAAGCAACGATATGTGCGGCTTTGTTGCACGATGTTTTGGAAGATACTTTGGTTGTCCGGGAAGAACTAAAAGAAGAATTCGGTGAAGAAATTACAACTTTAGTAGAAGGTGTAACAAAAATAAATTCATATAAGTTTAACGATAATATTACCGAACAAGCTGAAAATTGGCGAAAAATGTTACTTGCCGTTGTTAAAGATACAAGAGTTATTATAATAAAACTTGCCGACAGACTTCATAATATGAGAACAATCAAATATTTGCCGCCCGACAAACAAAAAGAGATATCACTTGAAACGTTAACATTATATACTCCGTTTGCACACAGGCTCGGTATATATAAATGGAAAAGCGAACTGGAAGATTTAATATTTGAGGTTCTGCAACCTGTAAAATACCATGAAATAAAAAGTAAGTGGCAGGCAAGATCGGAAAGTAATTTGAAAAATTTAGAAATTGTAGAAAAACAAATAAAAGAAAAAATAGAACCGCTAAATATTGAATACAGGATACTTGCAAGGCCTAAAAATCTTTACGGAATTTACAGAAAAATGCAAAGGCAGGAAAAACCTTTTTCGGCAATACAGGATTTGTTCGGATTAAGAGTTATTACCGATACAAAAGAACATTGTTATGCTATATTAAGTATAGTTCAGTCGGAATTTAATGTATTGGAAAATTCTTTTACCGATTATATTGCCGTTCCTAAAGCGAATATGTATCAATCTTTACACATAACAATAAATTCCGATCAAAATGTTATAGTTGAAATACAAATAAGAACCGAAGAAATGCACAGAAGAGCAGAATACGGTATTGCCGCTCATTGGAGATATAAAGAAGCTTTTAATAAAAACGGTGCAAATAATTTAAAGCAAACAGATATAAATATGGAACATCATTTGGAATTTATTAAACATATTTTGGAATCTCAAAAAGATGTTAAAGACTCGAATGAGTTTTTAACGGCAATAAAAACCGAATGTAATTTTGATCAAATATATGTTACCACTCCTAAAGGCGATGCAATAAAGTTACCCGAAGGAGCAACGGCATTGGATTTTGCTTATGCGGTTCACAGTGATATAGGTGACAGGTGTATGGGGGTAAAAGTAGACGGGAAAATAGTCCCGTTGAATTATAAATTAAAAACAGGTCAAAAATGTGAAGCTCTCGTAAGAAAGAATATAAGACCTACCGAAAATTGGTTATCATTTGCGATAACCGCTCAAGCAAAAAGCAGAATAAGAAAATATTTAAGAGAACATAAAAAGAAATAAAATCTTTACACAAACAAAAAACACAACTCCCGAATTTCGAGAGTTGTATTTTTTTTATAAAAAAGATAAATTTCGTTATATGGCTTTTTGTATTTTACCGGAACGAATGCAAGATGTGCAAACATATTCCTTTGTCTTTTTGCCGTTAACTACTATTCTTAATTCCTGAAGGTTAGGTCTGAATAATCTCTTTGTAGCTTTATTAGAGTGGCTAACCGTATTTCCGGAAGAAGAACCTTTTCCGCATACATAACATTTGTAAGACATTTTAAATCCTCCAATCAAACTGATTTAAAAAATATATCAAATTATTATTTTTTTTTCAATACCGCAAAATGTCAGTTCATAATTTACAATTTATAATTTATAATTGAAGGAAAAACAGTTAAAAGTTATTGACTATTTTATGTATTATTTATAGAATATATGAAATATATTATAAAATCTAAAAGAAGGTGTAATTATGTCCGAAAATTTAAGTTCAAAAATCGGCGGTCAAGAAAAGACCGTCAATAAAACCGGATTGCCACTAGATTATGGAGACACAAAGATTACAATTTTGCCGAGAGATCCAATTTGTATTTTCGCATATTGGTCCGTTTCGGGTGATTATTTGAATAAATTAAAACAACAATACGGAGAATCCGTTTTTGCGGATGCAAAATTGGTTATAAGAGTTTATGATACCACAGATATAAGTTTCGACGGAAACAATGCCAACAGATATTTTGATGTTTTTGTTACTCCGCAATCCGACAGTTGGTATATAAATGTCGGTGAATTTAACAGATGTTGGTGTGCGGATTTAGGTTTTTTGACAAAGGACGGTAAGTTTATTTCCGTGGCAAGGTCTAATAAGGTTAGTATGCCGAGATACGGAGTATCAAACATAACCGATGAACAATGGGCATTATTACAGATTGAATTTGAAAAATTATTGAAGATTTCCGGAGTAAATCAGGTTGGAATGAGTTCCTTTGATATAGCAAAACTTATGAGAGAAAGATGGGAAGAAATAGTTTCTATTTCTCTTCCGAGTTCTCATTCTCATATCAGCAGCAGTTCAAGTTCGTTTAAAACACATCCGTCTTATACACCTGAAAACAGCGGTAATGCGGTAAGCAAAGAAAAAAGTTTTTGGTTAAGAGCAGATACAGAAATTATTATCAATGGTGCAACGGAACCCGATGCAACTTTGACGTTAAAAGGTCAGCCGATAAGATTGGCAGCAGACGGTTCTTTTTCCGTAAGATTTTATTTGCCGAACGGTGAAGATAAATATACGATAGAAGCTGTATCAAGTGACGGAACGATGAAAAAGAACATTACATTTGAAGTGAAAAAAGATACTAAGTAAAAATTTTAGCAGTTCGGAATATTAATGAATAATAAAGGTTATTGGTGTCTCCAATTACATGCTCATTTGCCTTTCGTTCGTCATCCAAACTATCCAGATTTTTTGGAAGAGGATTGGTTATATGAAGCTATAACGGAAACCTACATTCCTCTTTTATCTGTTTTCGAAAATTTTGTAAGAGACAATATCAACTTCGCAGTGACTATGACGATTACTCCGTCTCTTGCAAATATGTTGGCAGACCCTTTATTGCAATCAAGATACTATGCAAAATTAAACAAGCTTATAGAATTATCGGAAAAAGAAGTTTTAAGAACAATAAATTTACCGGAATATCATTCCGTTGCTTTGATGTATGAACGAAATTTTAAAACTTGCCGAACAATTTGGGAAAAATATCACGGTAACATTCTAACAGGGTTTAAAAATCTTCAAGATGCAGGCAAACTTGAAATTATTACTTGTTGTGCCACCCACGGATTTTTGCCTTTAATGACAAACGAAACCGCTCAAAGAGCGCAAATCCAGGTTGCCGTTAAAGATTATCAAAAACATTTCGGCAGAAAACCTAACGGTATATGGCTTGCCGAATGTGCATATACTTACGGCATAGAAAAATTTTTAAAAGAAGCACAAATAAGATTTTTCTTTATGGAATCTCACGGAATATTGTATGCCGTGCCAAGACCGAAATACGGAGTTTTTGCACCGATATATTGTAAAAACGGAGTTGCGGCTTTTAGCAGAGATATGGAAACGGCACATCAGGTTTGGAGTGCGGAATGCGGTTATCCGGGAGATGTTGACTATAGAGAATTTTACAGAGATTTAGCTTATGATTTGGATTATGATTATATAAGGCCTTATTTGCATTCCGATGGAGTAAGAAGAAATATAGGTGTAAAATATTGCAGAATTACAGGTAAAGTACCTCTGAACGAAAAACAACCGTATAATCCGGAATGGGCAAACAATAAAGCCAAAATGCATGCCGAAAATTTTGTGTTTAACAGAACAAAACAAATAGAACATTTACAGGGTATTATGCAAAAAGAACCGTTGGTTGTGTCTATGTATGATGCGGAACTTTTCGGTCATTGGTGGTTTGAAGGTCCTAATTTTATAAATTATATATTTAGAACCATGCAGGAAAAAAATGCTTCTTTTAAACCTATGACTCCAGTTCAATATTTAGATAAATTTCCCGTAAATCAAGTTTGTCAACCGTCACCGTCATCATGGGGGGATGAAGGATATTATAAAGTATGGTTAAATCCTAAAAATGACTGGATATATAAACATTTAAATATGGCAGCAGACAGAATGGTAGAAATTGCGACAACAAATCAAAATGCTGACGGAATAAAATTGAGAGCATTGAATCAAGCTGCAAGAGAATTGTTATTGGCGCAGTCTTCCGATTGGGCTTTTATTATGACTACGGGAACAATGGTTGAATATGCGGAAAAGAGAACAAAGGAACATATATATAATTTTACCACATTATATAATCAAATAAAAAATAATTCTATTGACGAAAGTTTCCTTTCTAACTTAGAATATATAAATAATATCTTTTCCGAAATTGATTACAAAGTATATATAAAAAATTAAACAAAATGTTATTAACGACAACAAATATTTTAATAACTATCGCATTTAGTATTGCTATAATATTGTTAATTTATATGTTTTTACAAAACAGAAAATTACAATATAGAGTTGCTAAATTAAGATATCAAATAAATTCTACAGAAGAAAAATTGCAACTTCACACAATCGATATAGATAACTTGATAATGATGTTGGCAAGTATTCATGAATTCGGTGTTACGGCAACCGGTTTATTGTCAAAAGAAGAAGTGTCGCAAACCGTTGTGGATACCGCTTGTTCCATAATTCATTCCGATTTGGCATCTTTGATGCTTATAAATTCAGACAATGAATTGTATATTATATCTTCAAAAGGTTTGTCCGAAAAAATAAAAAAAGAAACAAAAATGAAAATAGGGGAAGGCATTGCGGGAAGAGTCGCAAGTACAGGTAAATATATTTTTGTTGAAAATATTGAAACCGATGTCAGATTTTTAAGACCTAATGATAATGATAGATATTCTTCAAAATCTTTTATTTCCGTTCCGTTAAAAGTAAAAAGCAGAGTAATCGGGGTATTAAATATAAACTCACCAAAGAACAAAAAACAGTTTAATGATAGAGATTTAAAATTAATTACTATTTTAGCTGACCAGGCTGCAATGAGATTGGATAATATAGAATTATTCAACAATTTGCAATCTTTTTATTTTGAGATGGTTCAAACTTTAGCAAGAGCTATAGATGCAAAAGACGCATATACTTATGATCATGCAGATAGAGCAAGAAAATATGCCAAAGCAATAGCTGTTAAAATGAATTTGCCTTATACTATTGTTAGAAATATAGAGTATGCAGCACTTATGCACGATATCGGCAAAATAGGAATTGCAGATAACATACTATTAAAAAAAGAAAAATTGACCGAAAAAGAAATGAAGATGTTAAGAACTCATCCGACAATAGGAAATAAAATTTTGGCTCCCGTTAAATTTTTGTCTCCCGTTGCTCCTATGGTGTTGTATCATCAGGAATGGTATGACGGTTCGGGTTATCCAGAAGGTCTTGCAAAAGAAGAAATTCCGTTGGGTGCAAGAATAGTTGCCGTAATAGATGCTTACGATGCAATGACTTCTGATCGTCCATATAGAAAAGCGTTACCTATAAAAACCGCAGTTAAAGAACTAAAAGAAGGTGCAGGTACGCAGTTTGATCCCAAAATAGTTGATATATTTATTAATATTTTAAAGGAAGAAAAACTTATAGATTAATATGAGTAATGCCATGTTGTTTGTTGTACCAACACCTATAGGAAATTTGGAAGATATAACTTTAAGAGCAATAAGAATATTGCAGGAAGTTGATACCGTGGTTTGTGAAGATACAAGACAAACAATTAAATTGTTATCTCATTTGAAAATATCAAAACCATTAATCAGTTTTTATACACAAAATCAATTAAAAAGAATACCTCAAATAATTTCTATGCTTGAAAGCGGTAAAAGTATCGCTTTGGTTTCGGATTGCGGAACGCCGGCAATTTCCGATCCGGGATATTATCTTATAAAAGAAGCAATAGACAAAAATATAAATGTTGTGCCGTTACCGGGGGCATGTGCTTTGATAACGGCTTTGGTAGGTTCCGGACTTACTACCGACTCATTTGTTTTTCTTGGTTTTTTAAAGAAAAAAACGGGAAAAATGAAGAAAGAATTGGAACAGGCGAAATCTATTCAAAAGACAATTGTTTTTTATGAATCTCCGCACAGAATTTTAAAAACTTTGGAAGTTTGTAAAGATGTTTTCGGTGAACAAACTAAAATTGTTTTAGCAAGAGAACTTACAAAGAAATTTGAAGAGTTTATCAGGGGAACAATAAAAGAAGTTATAGGAAATATGTCCGGCAGAGATATTTTGGGTGAATTTATAGTTTTAGTAGAACCTATACAAATATCTCTATCTGAAGATATTTCTAAAGATTGATATTTTACATCTTTTTTACACGTTTTTGTTGAAAAATCAATATATATAGATTATAATTATCATATGAAAGTGTCTTTAAAAAATAAAGCATTATCACTTTTTGTTATGCTTTTTTTGATGTTTAATTTTATGTCTTTGACTATAACAAACATCAAGTCTTCTAATGTTATTAAGTCGGGCATAGTTGAACATTTTTTTGCTGCGAAAAGTTTTTCAGATGATATAGTAGCCAATATGCTTTCAAAAAAAATGAACGGTAATAAACAGAAAAGCAAGAAAGATACCGACAAAAAAGATTTCAACAAAATAACCGAATTTTTGGTACCTTCGATAGTATATAAGACATCGTTAAATTTCGGTTTTAGTTTTAATAATGTCAATAATGGTGTTCTTTTCTTAATAAATTATTTGAGTAAAGAAATAGAATATCCGTTGAAAATACCGTTTTGGTTGTTAAGTGTCTTTCTGTTACTATTAATAAAAATATTATTTAATGTTTTACCGAGATCTATATCAGTTGATTATAATAAAATGTATATAGAAGGGGCTTGTATTGTGTAAAAACAATACAAGCTTTTTTTATTGGAGGCAATATGAAAATTTTTATAAAAACTAAAAAATTCATAAGTGTTATAACGGCACTTTGTTTATTGATTTCTTTTGTTATAGGACCTACTGCGACTAACGCCATGACAAACGAAGAGGCTACCGTAAAATATAAACAAATATTTAAAGATTTCATGTTGCCTTATAATTATGGACAAATAACAAGTGCACATTATGCGGGAACAGACCGAGTAATAATAAATATACAAGATTTGCATTGCCATCCGAAAGTTCAAAAGAATATCAGTAACATAATAGAAATTTTCGATAAAAGTTTTGGCGTAAAAAATGTTTATTTGGAAGGTGTTTATGAACAATTAAGTACGAAATGGTTAAGCGACAGAATAGAGCCTGCTAAGAAGAATGAAATTTTGGAAAAAATGTTGGATACGGGAAGATTGACGGGTGCGGAATATTACAGTGTTGTAAGCGGGAAAACGGAAATAATAACAGGATTGGAAGAAAAAGGTCCGTATTTGGAAAACTTAAAAAGATTCGGTGAGATAGTAGATAATCAAGAAAAGATAAATTTGATATTGAATGCAATGAACGAATCTTTATTAAAAGTAAAGAAACAATATTACACAAAAAGACAATATAAGTTAGAAGAACTTTCAAAGAAATACAGAGAAGGAACAATATCTCCCCAAAAATATTATGTTTTGCTGTTAAAACACACTGATAAATTAGGAATAGATTTAAGCAAATATGAAAACACCTTTACTTATATGACTCTTTTGGAAATGCAGAAAACTTTGGATTATTCAAAAATAACAAATGAACTTCAAAATTTGATTTTATTACTGAGAGAAAATTTGGCAAATTCCGCATATCAAATGTTGGTAGATAATACCGAAAATTTTTCAAAAATAGATAAATTATACGGATATATAGTAAGAATAAGCAGAGAATTGGGATTGGATTTAACGGTAAATTTCCCTAATTTGGATAACTATTTCGGTTATATAGAGTTCAGTCAAAAAATAAATCCTTTGGAGTTGATAGTTGAAGAAAAAAAATTAACGGAAGAAATAAATACAAGATTTTCCGAAACAAAAGCACAAAGAGAAGTCGTTTTTCTTACAAATTTTGAAAAATATTTGAAAGATTATGTAAGCAGCAAAATAACATCGGATGATTATGAATATTATAAAGAAAATATTGATACATTCAGACAATTGTGGAACAAATATGTAGATAACAAGGTATTGAGTTTGTTAGATGAATATATAGCGGAAGCCGATAAATTCTACAAAATAAATACCGACAGAAACATATACTTTACCGACAATATGTTTACGGAAGAAAGTGTGTTGGGTAGAATCGAAAATGAAGTTGAAGCAAAGGGTGATGTAAATAAAATAATAGACAATATGAAAGGTGTAAAAGAAGTAGATGTTGTAATAACCGGAGGTTTTCACTCTCAAACAGTAACGGAAATATTAAAAAATCACGGAGTAAGTTATATAGTTATAACACCTAATGTTACCGATGGAGTAAAACTTGCCGAAGAAACGTATTACGAAATAGCAAAAGAACAAAGCAAAATCTCTTTTCAAACATTGGCAACATTACCGTTTTCGGCATATCCCGAAAATATTAGAGTACGAGCAGCCGTAAGTGCTTTCGGTGTTGATATAGCGAAAGAACTTTTCCCGAATAGTGTAGCTCAAATTGATACAATAACTTTAGATAAAGATCAAGAAGAAACAGCCAAGGCAATTGCCGAACAGATGAAAAATCTGAAAAAGGCGATTGAAGAAAGCAAATTCTTGGAGTCTGATGATGATAATTTTGTAGAGTTCTTAAATAAAATAAGCGGTGAAAAAGTCGGTGTTGATTTGGCAAAATTTGTTGATTTGGATGAATTAAAGGAAATTTTAACGGATATTTCTATAAATGATAGAGCTGCTGCCATAAAAAATGTATTAAAAAATGCCGAAAGAGATATGAATTCAGGTAAAACCGGCAGAACAGTACGAAAAGCGATAACAAAAATCAGAAGAACATTCCTGAAAACAACAGATAAATTCAGATCTCAAGAAGGATATTTACAAAAACAAAGGTTAATTGACCAAATTAGGACATTACCTAAGTTGTCCGAGCCACATAAAAAACTATTAATGAGTAGAGACGACAAACATAAAAGAATTTTAGAAGAATTATCTAAATATGACTATGACAAATTAGAAAAGTACGGTCAAGAATATTTGCAACATTATTTGGAATTAACGAAACAATTATGGAATATAAAAGAAATAACATCTCCAGATCAAGTAAGAAGAGAAATAGAAGAATCCTTTGCAAAAGTTGAAATGTTTTTCACTCTTATAGGATATTCCGCACCTCAAGGAAATTATGAAGAAATAACAATGTCGGTGTTGGCACCTTTAATGGAAAAAATATCAAAAGAACTCGGGAAAGAACGATTTGGTATTTTATCAAGTCCGACAGCAAGTCAAGGCAGTATAGATGCGGCTTCAACGGTCTTGTCTCAAATGTATGATGCTTTAATGGTATATATTACGGCTAAAAGTTATTTGGGATATGTAGAGCCTGAAAAATTTCCCGGTGCGGGAAACTTTAAAAAAATAGAAGATTTTCTTGTAAATATGGACAAAGCAGATTTAATGAAAAACGGGACAAATTTAAGAGAGTTTTTAAATGCATTTAAATTTGTTGCGGAAAACGGAGATATTTATTCTAAAGCTGTGGCCCAAACGAAGAATGTTCCTAATTTTGCAATTATTATAGGAGGAAGAGCAGTATCTATAGAAAACGATTTAATAAATGCATATGAGGAAGGGAATGAGATATTTTTAATAAACAGCAGATTATTGGCTGCACAATCTCCTGCAATAACGGAAACAAGAGCAATAAACAATTCCGTCGAATATCTTTTGTTCTTAGTTGATTTGATAGAAAAAGGGATTATTAAAGGTATTACCGATGACAAAGTTGATTTTGATGATGATAAAATAACCGTTTTAAATCCAAAGGAAAAAGAACTTTATGATTTATTAAGAGCTAATGAATTATCTTCAAAAATTAAGAAGTTTATAGAAATTTTATTTAAAAAAGGGGTAAAGAATAGAGATGATTTAGGAAAATTAAAAATTCATGTTATGGACTTGGATGATGCAGATATAGATATGTCTGCCGGTGAAAAGAAAGTTAAAGAACAATTGAAAGAAAAAGGGAAAAAATTAGCTGAAAAGATATTTGAGATAATTGAAAATTTTATAAAACCTGCATTAACTGCAGATGATTTGGAATGGGGTGGCTCTGTAAAAAGTGCGGAAGTTGAAGTGCAAGCATTTGATTTAGAATATGCAAAATCTCACGGGTACTTAGAAGGTGTTGAAGAAGCAGAAGCAAAATATGATGAAGATGGTTACAGATATTATGTTTTAAAATCCGAATATGATAAAGGCAGGCATGTTACAGCAAGAATATATGATGCTGATCCGGATAATTCAACTCTTTCTGCCAGAACGAATGTTTCTGTAAATCCGATGTTTGTTGTAAGTGAAAAAGGTTCTGTTAGTTTTATGGGAAGGGAAAAGTTCGAAAGAATTTATAGGCCTCATGTAAGTAAAGACAAAACAGTAGGACAAATATTTGATGCTACAAAACGAGAAGTAGAAGTAGAGGTTTCTTTTGCAGAACCGATGAGTATAATCGAGACGGATGAGGGTAGAGATACCATATTACCTTACTATATTGTTGTTAAAGGAACAGGTAAACCTTATGCAATGTCAATAGCTGAATTTATGAGAATATATCCTCAAAATAAAAATCCGGAATTTTATAAACAACATGAAGAAGAAATAAAAAGACTGCAAGATGCACAAAATATACGATCTGCCGAAAAAGCGGAGGTCGCTGAACAACAAGTGTCTCAAGAACAAGTAAGTGTAGAACAACCTAAAGAACAAAAGGGAACAACTACACAAGAACAACAAGAACAAAAAGGAAAAAAAGGAAGAATAAAGGCTATAATTGCAGGCATACTTGTAACCGGGGCATTATTTTTATCCACCATTATTCCCGGTTATTTTCAATCGGCAAAATCAGAATCCACAGTAACACAAGAAGCTATAACTCAAGAGGAACAAGCTTCAACAGAAATACAATATTCAACTCCAAATATGGAACAAATTTTATCTTCCCATGAGGCTTTTGAACAACTTTATAACAGTTTTAAAAGAAATAATACAATGTTTGCACCGGAGTCAAAAGGTTATTTGGAAACATCTCTTACCACTTCAAGTTCTAAAGAAGTTAGAGATTTTCTTAGAAGTGACATTGGTAAAGCACTATCTTTTTTAAATTTGCCCAGTGATTATGATAATGTTCCTGAAGTAATTTTTATGAAGACGGATTCTAATGATGAATATTTCTTAGGAAGTGCTTGTGCTCATACAGTTGAAATTAATGGACAGAGAAAAGATTTTATAATAATTCCCGTTAATTATAATAAAGATGGAACATTTAATCTTGACAGACAAGTATTATCAACGATTGTTCATGAGTGGACACACCATATAAACAGAGATAAAGTAGAAAGAAAAGAGATGAGCCGTTTACAAGACGAATATGAAGCAACAAGAAATGGATATTTAATGTTGGAACAGACAGATAGTAGCTTTTCTTTTTATGTTGATGGAAATTTATATGTTATGCCGTTCGATCAAGGAATAAGAGTTTTTGGATTTAGCAAAATTTTAGAAGAGCAGGATAGAGTAACAGAGTTTTTTAAAAAATTCAGATCTGATGTGTCTTTTAATGATTTATACTATGGAGATGTTATTTCAAATGTAAAATCGGAAGATGGCAAAAATCTGGTTATGATTGAGATATTTGATACTGAAAGTGATAAAAGAGGTGTTTTTGCGGTAATAGATGAGGATGGAAATTTAACCATACAAGAATATGTGAAAATAGAGAATGTTTATGAGGACGGTTCTCAGGAGGAAATACAATTTGAAGCAACAAAAGATGGTAAGAAAACAAGAGTTAAAGCTAAAAAAAGTTCTAAGATAGAAGCAAAGCAGACGGATAGAACACCGGATAGAACAAGATGGGAAGAGTTATACGATATTTTCCAACGAGCACCTCTTAGTAGTAATAGGGTTAATAAATCGGCGATAATAGGCTCTTTTGTACATATTGCAAGAGACTTGAATGTTTCAGACGAAAATCTTAATAAGATTTTATTGCCGTTAGCAAAGGAACTTTCCGAGAAAAGAATTGATGATATATCTACAGAGGCAAATTGTTTAACTTTTAAAATATTGCTGAGTAAATATTTTCAAGGAAATAAACGAACAAAAACCAGAATGACGGATTATGAAGATGCAATGAAGATTGGAAGATTGCTTTATTACACAATAGGTGATAAGGCTGCTGATTTAACGGAACAACAAATAGATAAAATACTCCCATTGTTGATGGATATATATTATAAAGGAGTAGAACAACTACAATCACGAAATACCGTAACGAATGAAACAGGCTTTTATTGTCTTTTAGGTATGGAAGAAGAATGTACTAATGAAGGTTGGGAATCAATTTTTAAATTGTTAGGAATTAATCCTAAAAGAGATTATTTTAAATGTACGGGAGATTATTCTGATGATAAAGTTACCATATATGGATGGTTGGATACTATTAGATTTTATCCTGAAAATAAAGCCAGATACGGATTAAAAAATATGTATGCAATGTATTCCGGGCATGGCCAACCAACACATTTATCTACAGGTGAACACAATTTAAAGGTAGAAGATATAGTTGAAGCTTTAGTGGATGCAAGGAGAAAAGGTGCGGATTTAAGTGAAATAACATTGGATTTGGCAACATGTTGGTCATATTTTTCTTCAATAAATATAATAGAACAATTAAAAAAACGATTAGAAGAGGAAAATCTTCCGCTATCTTTCCCAAATATAGTAACTGATGCCGGTTATGAAAGTCTGAAAGGAAAGTTTATAGATATGAAGAATTCTCCGGTTTCAATTGATCCGTCTTATTTTGTTAGTGGAAAGTCAAATGTAACTTTAAGTAATAAAGAAGTATCTTTAATAGAATATATTTTAGCACACAAGTTTGAACTGGAAGGACGAAAAGAAAAAGGCTTAACCTTAGCTGATTTTCATAATGCGGAAAGAGCATCCGCGAATTATACCGTTTTTGCCGTAACGAATGAAGAAATGGAAAATTTGTTTGATGATTTGAGACAAAATGTTTTTGAAATATTAGGCCTTTCTTCTGATGAAATTACTTATGGTACGAAAGATATGGAGATAACAGAATATCTTGATATATACGAAGAACATGAACGTACTGTTCTTGTACAAAGATGGTTAGCAAAGAAGGGGAATATGATATATATGGAACTCCTTCTTGCTAAAACTAAAGCAATTTTAGATAGAATCGGTAATACAAAAATAATAAAAACTTTATATAAAGACAAAGCAGGAGAAAATTTTAAAAATACAAGATTTGGTAAGGCTATTGGTGTAAATCTTGAGACTTTTGCTTTTTGGATGCCGAAATTTGTTGCGGCACATAACTTTCGTTATGCTTCTCAAGATAGCGGAGCCAGAGCAGTTGTTTGGAGAATTAGATCTTTATCAATAGGGATAGGGATGGTTTTTGGTGTTTTGTCAGCAATAATAAATTTAATCAATCCGATAACAGCAACAATTGCGATTCCTGCCATAATAACTACATTGGTAGCTACAGCGTTAACTGCAAATACATTCCATTATTTTTATGATATAGGTGTTTATAACGGTATAGATCCTTCCGAATTGGAGAACATGATTAATGATATAGACAGAGAACAGGCAATAAGAAATGCTAAATTGGAAGAAATTCAACCTGGTTTTGGACAATTAATAGAACAAAAAAGCAGAATTATAACTATATCTGATTTCTTTAGAGAAAAAGGTTTTGTAGGCTCAGCTAAAGAGCTTGATGACAGTGATGGTATAGCATTAGGTTTATTATCTCATGAACTGATGAAGGATGAAAATAATGAAGGAATATTTGTAAAACTTATTTCTGCTATTTGCCGTACTACGAATATAGCTGATTGGCAAATTGCTTTACGATATTTTGCGGATAGAAAGCCCGAATGGGGACTTGTCGGTGTAACTTCAGATAAGTATATGCCTGAACTTGTAGAATATTGTAAAAGAACCAACAAAAAAATATATTTCTTTTTACCGAATGAGACAAAGGAGTATTCTAGAACAAGAGGACAAGCCAAAGTTGATCCAAGAATTGCAAATAACGAATCTTCAAGAACACGAAATGAATTAAAGTGGTTAAAAGATCACCCGGAAGCTTTGCCATATGTTGAATTTGTTGTTGGAGCCTATGATTTCTTAGATGTAGAAAGTGTAGAAGAATATAATAAATATTTTTCCGATGATAAAAAGACAACAGATACGGTTTCCGCAATGTTAAGAACACCGGAATTATTTGGTGAACAAACACAATCACAACAAGAACAGGAGGAAATTAAAAAAGGATTTTTTGGAAGATTTTTTTCAAAATTGTTTAGTTCAAGAAAATCTAAAACGAGTGACGTTTTAGCAGAGTTAAATCTTGAAAATAAGGATAAGTATTATGATGCAGATAAAGATAAGTTGGAACAACAATTTCTTGTTAATGTAGGAGACAATACTTACATTTTTACTTTAAATATAGGATATAATTCGGATGTATATTTCACTTTAGATTATATGAATGGCGAAATAGTTGATATGGCAGAGATGGATAAAGTACAAGATTATTTGGGGATAGATTTTGACGTTAGTGCTGATAACAAAACTCTGTATATTATAAAAACAAACAATTTTAATGAAGGCACACAAATATATCCGTTAAATGATAACTGGGATATTCCTTTTCAAAATATGGATAAAACTGCTTCGGTTGAATTTGGTGAAAATATTGATTTGTCTGACGCTGAAAAAAGAGCCATTGAAAAGGATACCGGAACTGTAGGTTCAACATATATCTATCTTGATGATTATATTGATAATACTTCTGCCTTGCAGGCTAAAATAAAACAAGCTTCAGATAAGAACGAACTTATAATAATACATTTTTTTAGAAATAATAATTTTAAAAATAGTCTTACATATAAGCAAATTCTTAGTAAATATAAACAAATTCAAAGTTTAGTAGGGTTGTTTTCTTTTTATGGTAAAGGTAGTGAATTTCTTATCGCTGAAATACTTAAGAATGCTTTTGTACATGGAAATCAATGTAAATTTGAAGAGCCAATAGCTTTTTATATAAAAGTTAATGCTGATGGTTCAAAAATAAACAGATTAGCTGTTTATAACAAAAAATCAGAAGGGAAAGAAAATATTCAATTAAAAACTCTTGCGGTTGCTGCGAGTCTCTCCGGTTTTCATATGGGTGTGAAGAGAATGACAGAAAATAAAAATTATGATTATGTTGCCGGGGATATAAGTTTAGGTGAAAATTTAGGTAAAAATAATTTTTATAAAGCATCGGCAGAATTTCATATTTCTAAAGAAGAAAATATAGAAGAGCAAGGTGATATTACATCTCAACACCCTACTCAACAGCTTGGACAAGAACAACAACAAGTAACTCAACAAGGACTTTCAGAGACAGAAAAGACTAAAATAATATCCGATATCATTGATGATATTTGTAGAGATGTGGAAAGAGAATATAAAATTACTAATCTTTCTTTACCTGAAGAGTTAAATACTGTTATACAAAAAATAATCGAAAGCATAGAAAAAGAAGATAAAATATCTTTCCTTCAAAGAGATAGAATAAAACGATTGATTATTGACGAAAAACAAGCATATTTATCTCCGATTTATGATTTTGCGGCGAAACAAAAACATTTAAAAGAACAATTAGAATGGCTATCTCCGGATATTGAAACTTTTATAAGAATATTTAATGAGACCGTAAAAAAATTGCAGGTTTCGGAAGGTATAAAGACGGATTTATCCGATATGAAAGATGTTGCCAAAAATTTTAATACGGATTCTGACGTTTATGACTTAATAGATTTTCTAATAAATAATAGATATAAAACATATGAAGTTGAACAGATTTTTAGAAATTTAGGTCTAATACAACAATCAAGAAGAGATGAAATTCAAGCAATATTAGATGAAAGTGCAAAACAAAAAATAGAGGAAGGAATAGAATCAAAAATACAAGCAGCCAAACAACAGGGACAAGGTGAAGAGAGAGAATTTAAATCAATCGTTGAACTTGAAAGAGAAGGAATACATCCGATTGAAAATATAATAAGATGGGCAATGGGTTTATTAGGTCAAGTTTTTGGAAATAATATAAAACTTGAAGGAAAGATTATAATGGCAAAGGAAGGTTTGGATATTAAAGCCCCTGATGATATAACGAAAGTAACATATAGAATAGAGAGTGAAAAGAGTGACATTATGCTTGGGACTGTAATAGGTGTCGTAGATGGTAGAACGATAAGAGTAAAAAAGCAAGGTAATAATATAATTTTCTATTCTAAAGCAGAAGAAGGATTGACAGGTATCTCCGAAGAACAAATAAAATCTCTTTTTATGGAAGCATTTTCAAGTGGTATAAGAGCGGGTTCTGTGAAAATCGGTTCTGCTATAGCATTTGCAAGGGCCGGCGATAACGTTGCCGATATACAAAACAGAATTGCAAATGCAGCTATAGACGGAATGCAAAGAGCGGAAATAGAAGTAAGTTTAGATTTGTCGGATACGGAAAATATTGGGAATAGTCTTAAACAAAAGTGTGAAGGTGTTAAGGGACAATCAACAACAATAGTAATAAATGCAAAACAATTAAGTAAATATGGTTCTGAAATTAACGGATTAAGAACAGCTGGTTTTAGATTTATATTAAGAGGAAAAATTAGTGAGATAGAAGATGCTTTTGAAAAAAGTGGAACTTTTAGCAATTCTAACTTTAATTTAGATGGAGCAATTCTTGATGGAGAAGGGAAAAATGTGAAAGAGTCGATGAATAAACTAGAAGAATTAGCGGCAAATAATACGGAAGGAACATTACACATAGAAACTCAAATGTATGTGGATATGGCAACTGCGAAAGGACTTGATGCAAACAGAATATATGATGATAATGGAATAATACCGATAGTAACTATGGATCAAGCAACAAATATGGTTGGAAAATATGCCATCGGATACAGCGAGATAGAAAATAGTAATATAGAAAAGATGTTATCCGGCGGAAAAGTTGTTAATATATTGTGTGCAGATGGCAAAGAAGATCAATTGGAAAAACTCAGACAAAGATTGGCAGGAATATTTAAAAATATGTTTGGAACAATGAATGAGTTGTTAAAGCCGAAAAGTCCGGAACAGAGAGTAACCGAAGAAACCAATGCGGTAAGTGATTACAATTTCGGTGAAGAGTTTGGAAAGGAAATAGAAAATGTAAGAGAAAAATTGTTGGGAGATTTGAGAGAAGGCGGTATAATCAAACGAATATTAACAGAGAGAAATGTGATAGATAAAGATGTTGTGGAAGAATTGCTAATCGAATTCAAAAAAAGTGAGGTGTATACACAATTGCCGTCCGTAATAAAAATGAGAATACAAACTGAAATGGAAGGATGGAAATCCTTTGAAGCAATCGGAACGATAAGAGGTTTTGTAAATCAGGTAATAGATAGTGCTATTTTAGAACAATGGAGAAACAGCTACGAAAACTTAACACTTGAAAAGCAACATGAAAAATACAGCGAATTGAGAAATAAATATTTGGGAAAAGAGTACAAAGAATATAGGGAATATGCAAGAATAATAATTATACAGCTTCTTATGTCAAATGAAAAACTGAATTTGGATTCTTTGATAAAAATGAGACCGGATACAAACCAAAGAGTTGAAGATTTATTTAATGAAATAAAAACAAGTTTAAATAAAGATGTTATAAAATCAATAATAGAAAACAAGACGGCAATAAAAGAAATAACTTCTAATGACGAAGGAAACACGATTGAAAATCTCGGAAATATTCTTGCATTGTTAGAAGGTAATTTAATAAAAGCAAGTGCAGTAGAAAAATTAGAAATACCGGTAACGGCAGTAAGAAGCATCTTGGCGGCGGCATAGTTTTCAACAAAATTCAAAATCAACGGTTGGTAGAAATATCAATCGTTGATTTTTTTGTTGTATAAAAACAATTTAAAATTTTGTAAAATTATCGGGATATAAAAACAAAAATAATGAAAAGGAAGTGTATAAAATGATTAGAGTTGGAATTATCGGTATTACCGGTTATACCGGAGAAGAATTATTAAGAATATTGTCTAAACATAAACAAGCAAAGATAACCGTTCTTGCGGGAAGAGCAACATCGGAACTTAGAGATTTAAAAGATATTTATCCCAAATATGCCGATTTAAATTTGAAATGTTATCCGTTAAATATCGAACAAATAAAAAATGAAACGGATGTCGTATTTTTGGCTTTGCCTCATGCGGTTGCTTTTGAAGTAGTTCCCGACTTAATAAAAGCAGGTAAAAAAGTTATAGATTTATCTGCAGATTTCAGAATAAAAGATTTTGAAACTTATGAAAAATGGTACGGTGTAAAACATACCGGTAAAGAATATATAAAAGATGCCGTTTACGGTTTGAGTGAAATATACAAAGATGAAATAAAATCCGCAAAACTTATTGCAAATCCGGGTTGTTATCCTACAACTATTTTGTTGGGCTCTGCTCCGGCAATAAAAAACGGTTTAGTAAAATCCGAAGGAATAATAATAGATTCCAAAAGCGGTGTTTCCGGTTCGGGAAGAAAAGGTGTAAAAGCCTATTATGAAACCGAAGCACCTACCGCGAGAGCATATAAAGTCGGCGGTAAACACAGACACATTCCCGAAATAGAACAGGAATTATCAAATATGTTCGGTAAACAAGTAACAATAACATTTACTCCTCAAATTATTCCTATGGAAAGAGGAATGTTATCTTGTATTTATATGGATTTGGCAAAGAAAGTTTCCGTTAGTGAAATAATAGAGATGTATAAGAAGTTTTATGAAGGAAGAAAATTCGTAAGAGTATTGGATGAGGGTAAACTTCCTTCAATTAAGAATGTTGTCGAAACAAATTATCTTGAAATAGGTATTAGTATAGACGAAAGAACAAATAAACTTATAGTAATTTCCGTTCAAGATAATTTAACTAAAGGTGCATCCGGACAAGCAGTTCAAAACATGAACATAATGTTCGGCTTGCCGGAAACGGAAGGTTTAGAAAATATTTAATCGGTTATAGTAGTATAAAATGAAAAATAAAAATCCTTTTTTATCTACAAGTCTATCGAAACTTTTATTTAAGTTTTCGGCACCTGCCGTTGCAGGTATGATAGCCGGAGCTTTATATAACATCATTGCAAGATTACTTATAGGAAACGATGTCGGACATCTCGGTATTGCAGGCATAACGGTTACGTTCCCTTTGGTAATTTTGTATATGGCTTTCAGTGCATTTATGGGTGTAGGCGGTAATGCTCTTTTTTCAATTTATTTAGGTAAAAAAGATATTGATAAAGCTGAAAATATTATGGGAAATACACTTGTTATGCTTACATTAGTGTCGGCGGGTGTATCTGTTTTTCTTTATATATTTTTAGAAAAAGCGCTTATTCTTGTAGGTGCAAGTGCCGATGTGTTACCTTATGCAAAAGAGTATATGGATATTGCCATGATAGGTTTTACTATTTGGGGTATCGGTGCCGGTATGAATCATTTTATAAGATCGAGCGGATATCCTAAAACGGCACTTGTAACTCAAATAGTCGGTAATTTGGTTAACATCATTGTAGGTATATTGTTCGTTTATTATTTTCATTGGGGAATGAAAGGTGTTGCTTGGGCAAGTGTTTTCGGACAGGTATTCAGTGCCGTTTGGATAATACTTTTCTTTTTGAGTAAAAAGGCTCCTTATAAAATCAGAATAAAAAATTTTGTTTTGAAAACGGATATTATATTGGCAATGTGTGCCATAGGTATTTCTCAGTTTGTGTTTCAAATATCTTCAAGTTTATTGAATTTTATTTTAAACAAATCATTAATTCATTACGGAGGAGATATTGCTCTTGCCGCTATAGGAATAGTAATGTCTGTAAATTCAATGATAATTTTTACTATTTTGGGAATATCTCAAGGTACACAACCCCTAATAGGTTACAACTATGGCGCTAAGCATTTTTCAAATGCAATACAAACCACAAAAATGGCAATAAGGTGGAGTAGTATAGTTTTAATAATAGGGTTTTTAATAACCGAAATTTTTGCTGTGCCGGTAGTAAAAATTTTTAATTCCACAAATACCGAACTTATAAATATGGCTGCAAGAGGATTAAGATTTGTTAATTTTATGTTACCGATAGTATCTTTACATATTTTCGGAAGTACATATTTTCAAGCAATAAATAAACCTGTTCAAGCCACCATATTAAGTTTAACGAGACAGGTTTTGTTGTTAATACCGTTTGTTTTGATTTTACCTTTGTTTTTCGGACTTGACGGGGTATTTTTGGCAACAACATTTGCGGACTTTTTTGCATGTTTGATTTCTGCAATATTACTTCATCACTACTTTCATAAATATAATCAAACATTACTTATTCCTTCGAAATTGCATAAAAAAATAAAATATTTTAGAGAAATGGAATAAATTTATAATATGATATAATCTAAAAAGAATATATGTTTAATTAGTAAAGGATAGTATTTTTAGTTTAAAAATTTAGTAGTTATTACAACTTAATATTGAATGTTTTTGGGATCCGAAAGGATACACTTTTGCTTAGGCAAAAGAGCGTTGAAACCAAAAACAGTCGTCATAGACAAATATCATTTTGGCTGATCCCCTTAATGATATTTGTCGAATGTTCTTTGCCCTTTTGGGCAAAGGGCTACGGCTGTTTATTTTATGTGTTTCAACGCTCATAAAGTAACACAGCCGTTTTTATTTTTCCTTTCAAATACAAGTAAGTTCACTTATTTTTTCCAAAGACAAAATTAAATCGATATTAATTTTATATTCGGAGCTTTTATGGTAAAAAAAATTTTAGCATTGTTGTTTCTTATTTTTTCTTCTCAAATTGTCTTTGCGGATGTTCCCAACGAAATAAGATATAACGGCAAACTTAAAGAATACAGAACAGAAGTTAATGCAACAAAAACAATGAATTTCAAAATTTATAGTCAGCCTGCCGGAGGAACGGCGAAATGGGAATCTGGAAATCAATCGGTAGTTGTTTCAAGCGGTATTTTTTCCGTTGTATTAAATCCCGAAATAGATTGGAGACAAAGAGATTGTTATCTTGAAATCGAAATAGAAAATAAAAAATTGGAACCGAGAGAAAAACTTACATCTGTTCCTTACTCATTACATTCAAATACTACGGAATCCGCAACCGTTAAAGAAGATTCGGAATTTTCGGTAACTGTAGGTAACGATAAAAAATTTGTTGTAGATTCTTCAGGTGCAAAAACAATTGTGGGAACTACAGAATATTTTATGGTCCCTAAAGGAGCAATAATAATTTGGTCGGGTTCCATAAATGATATACCTGCAGGTTGGGTATTGTGCGACGGTACAAACGGAACACCGGATTTAAGGGATAGGTTTATTTTAGGTGCAGGAAGAAATTATGCCGTTGATACAACAGGTGGAGAAGAATCGGTAGCATTAACCATCAACAATATTCCTGCTCACAGTCATAAGATATCAATCAAAAATTATTCTGAAAACGGTAGTTACAAAATTGATGAAAATAGGGTAGGAAGTCCCGGAAAAGATTATGAAAATGATGTTACATGGAATACAGATACAACCATAAATGAACAAACTGCATTTGAAGCACACAATAATATGCCGCCATATTATGCATTGTGTTACATCATGAGGATAAATTAAAATGAAATTGATACTTAATCAAGATTTTAAGATAAAAATATTTTTTGTAGTGTCTGTACTTATTACTACTTTGATTTTTTTTGATTTAGGTAGGATTTATTTGTTAGTAAAGTATAGCAACATATTTACATTAACGAGTATTCAAGTATTAAAATCTTTTTTGCTTTCCATAAAATTTGATTTATCCATAATGACAATATTTTATTGTGTTCCTTTTATAATGTTGCTTCTTCCGATAAAATCAATAAAATATTATAAATTTGTAATATCTGCTATATGGATTATATTTTTTATTATGCTTACGATAATGATTGGGGATTTAGTTTATTTTCAAGAATCAAAAGCTCATATTACCGAGGAATTGTTTTTAGCATTAAGTGATTTTAGGTTTGTTATAAAATATTCGTTAACGAGATATTGGTTTGTTTTAATATCTTTGATTTTGCTTATATGTATTATTTATTCTTTGTCGATAAAACTATTTAAAAGTTTTTACAATCCTAAAAGAGTTTCAATTATGAAAAATACAATAATTTCTTTGCTTATATTCGTAATAATATTTTTTATGATAAGAGGAAATATTTCCGGTATGACATTGGGATTAATTGATGTTTATACATTGACAAATAATATTCAGGAAGTAAATCTTATATTAAACGGCGTTTTTACCGGAACACATGCTTTTGTTAAAAATGAAATGGCTTTGAAAAACAATATTAACGCAGATGATTCATATAAGATAATAAGGACCCATTTGTTGTCGAAAAATGAATTGTTTATAAGTGATAATTATCCATTAATGAGAACTGTTACAAAACAAGATTTAAACAAAAATTATAATGTGTGTATTGTTCTTCTTGAAGGGTGGTCATTCAAACATATAGATTCTTTAAATAATACAAATTATGGAGTAACTCCTTATTTTGATAAAGTTGTTTCCGAAAGTATAGTTTTTAATAATGCTTATGCTGTAGGGACAAGAAGTATGTTTGGACTTTATGCTATTTTTGCAGGGCTTCCTTTAATACCGGGTTTTATTGCTGAAAATTCAAGTTATACTTATGGTTTAGAATTGAAAAATATGTTTTCCGTAGCAGATATCTTTAATAATAAAGAATATTATTCTGCATATATGCAGACTTCACCTATTGATTCAAATAAATTTTTCGGGGTGATTGCCAAAACAAACTTTAGAATGAAAGAAACCTTTTCGGAAGATTCTATTCCGGTGTATATGCAATATAAAGAGAAAGCTTTTTATGGTTATGATTATGATTTGTGTATGTTTATGAACGAAAAAATTTCACAGCTAAAAAAAGACACTTCATTCTTTATATTAGGGTTTACGGGTTCAACTCATATTCCTTTTACCAAAACAACCGATGAATTTGAAAAATATCCGAGAACAACGGAAGAGAATAAATATTTAAACTCATTGTATTATGCCGATTATTCAATAGGGCAATTAATCGAAAAAGCAAAACAAAACGGTTGGTTTGATGATACAATTTTTATATTTGTTGCCGATCATGTCCCTAATGGTATAGAGAGCGGAAATACGTTGAAAGATAAGTTTCATATTCCTTTTGTAATATATGCACCTAAAATATTTAAACCGCAAAAAATAAATTATACCGTATCTCAATTAGATATAATACCGACTTTGTCACATTTGTTTAGTGAAAATTTAAAATTTACCGCTTTAGGAACAAATGCTTTGGATGAACAAGCAAATCATTGTGCGTTTATCTGTGAAGGTAACAATATTGCAATAGTTGAAGATGATAATTTTATGAGACATAATAGACAGTCCGTATTGGAAACAAATGTTGAAAAAGATTCCGATAAATATAAAAAATTAGAAGAAAAAGTACTATCTTTTGATAAAGTTGTTTCCTCATCTTTCAAGTATAACAAGTGGTTTGAATAAAATCTAAAATTAATTATAAATTCTTAAAAAATCCTATAAATGTAACATTAAATACATTAATAGCAATAAAATTTAACAAAAATGTTGAATTTTTAGAAGTTTAGATTAAGTTTATGTTGCTTTTACACAATAAAATTTATAGAATTTACAAGTATTTATTATATGGTAGGGAGGTAGTATTTGTTATGTTAGAAAATATTAAATTGATTGCAAAGCGAATTAAAGAATTAAGAGAAATTTCCGATATGTCTATTGAATCGATGGCAAAAGAACTTAATGTAGATGTAAATAAATATATTGAATATGAAAGCGGAGAATGTGATATTCCGGTAAGTTTCTTGTATGCAATGGCAGGCAAATTCAATATAGAATTAACCGTTCTTTTAACCGGTGAAGAACCTAAACTTAAAAAGTTCAGTGTTGTAAGAAAAGATAAAGGACTTTCAATAGATAGAAGAAAAGAATATAAATATCAGGATTTGGCATATAACTTTATTAATAAAAAAGCGGAATTTTTTATGGTGACCGTAGATCCCGAACAAGAAGAAAAAGCCGATATTCACAAATATGCTCATGAAGGGCACGAATTTAACTATATTCTCGAAGGGCAAATGAAATTCTTTTATAAAGACCAAGAAGTTATTTTAAATCCGGGCGACAGTATTTATTTCGATTCTGGAACAGAACATGCAATGATGGCATTAGGTAACAAACAACTTAGATTTCTCGCTACAATATTGAATTAATATGGAGAAAAAAATGTTAGAAAAATATATAACAATGAAGCATTTCGATAAGTATGAAGATTTTGTGAAAAATTTTAAAATAACCGTGCCGGAAAATTTTAATTTCGGTTTCGATATAGTTGATGAGTGGGCAAAACAAGAACCTAACAAAAAAGCTCTTGTATGGTGCGATGATAAAGGTTTGGAAAAAACTTTTACGTTCGAAGATATTAAAAAGTATACAAACAAAACGGCAAACTTCTTTAAAAGAATCGGTATAAAAAAAGGCGATACCGTTTTACTTATTCTTAAAAGAAGATTCGAGTTTTGGTTTTCCGTTGTTGCTCTTCATAAAATAGGTGCTATAGGAATACCGGCAACACATTTATTAACGGAAAAAGATATTGTTTACAGATGTAATGCAGCGGATGTAAAAATGGCAGTTGTTGTAGATGCTCACGGACTTATTGATGTTGTAAATAAATCGCAAAGCAAAACACCTACACTGAAATATAAAGTTTGCGTTAATTCAAAAGGTGCCGACGGCTGGTACAATTTTACCGAAGAAATAGAAAAAGAGTCCGACGTGTTCGAAAGACCTACGGGAGCCGAAGCAACAACAAATCACGATAATATGCTTTTATATTTTACTTCCGGAACAACCGGAATGCCTAAAATGGTAACACACGATTTTACATATCCGTTAGGACTTTTGATTGTAGGTCAGTGGCACAATCTTCAGGAAAACGGATTACATATAACCGTTGCCGATACCGGTTGGGCAAAAGCCGCATGGGGGAAAATTTATGCTCAATGGATAACCGGAACGGCAGTATTTGTTTATGATTTCGATAAGTTTACGCCGAAAGATATTTTGGAACAAATTTCTAAACATAAAGTAACATCTTTCTGTGCACCTCCGACCATATACAGATATTTGATAAAAGAAGATATACCGAGTTACGATTTATCTAACTTAAAGTATTGTACGATTGCAGGTGAACCGTTAGATGCCGAAATGTATAACAATTGGAAAAAAATTACCGGTGTAAGATTAATGGAATCTTACGGACAAACGGAACTTGTTTCAATTATAGGAAATTTTCCTATGATGACACCGAAACCGGGTTCAATAGGAAAACCTGCACCGTATTACGATATAGATATTGTAGATGATGATTATAAATCTTGCGAGTTCGGTGAAGTAGGACAGATAGTGGTAAGACTTCACGGAGAAAAACCGGCGGGATTATTTAACGGTTACTATAAAGACCCTGAACTTACAAAACAAGTTTTACATGACGGATTATATTTTACCGGTGATACCGCATACAGAGATGAAGACGGATATATTTGGTTTGTCGGTAGAGTTGATGATGTTATAAAAAGTTCCGGATACAGAATCGGGCCTTTTGAAGTAGAAAGTGCATTGTTGGAACATCCTGCAGTATTGGAATGTGCTATAACCGCAGTTCCCGATCCTGACAGAGGACAAATTGTTAAAGCAACAGTTGTTTTGGCAAAAGGCTTTAAAGCAAGTGACGATTTGAAAAAAGAATTGCAAAACCATGTTAAAAGGGTTACAGCTCCTTACAAATATCCCAGAATAGTTGAATTCGTAGATGAGTTGCCTAAAACTATAAGCGGAAAAATAAGAAGAGTTCAAATAAGAGAAGCAGACAATAAAAAATAGCTGGAGGAAAAATGGCAAAACAGTTAACAAGATTACCTAATGATAAGATTATTTTCGGTATATGTTCCGGTTTGGCACAATATTTTGAAATAGACAAAACTATTGTAAGAATAATAATGGTTTTGTTGCTTGTATTTACGGGATTTTTTCCTGTAGGGCTTATATATATAATTGCATATTTTATTATGCCCGTAGATTCTTATTCAGGTACATCAAATCCCGATATAATAAAATAATAAGATTATTCTAAATCCAAATCGAATATTTCGGCACGGTTCGTACTTGTATCAAGTATTGCAACCGTGCTTCTTCCATATCTTCTTCCCGTAACTTCTCCGGGATTTATGAGTAAACCGTTAGATGTTTTTGTTATGGACGGTCTATGAGTATGACCGTAAATTATATAATCGAATTTTTTTGCAGGTGTGTATAAATGATGTGTTAGTAAGAAAGTTTTGTTGTCTAATACAAAATCGTATGGCGGTTCATAAATGTTACCGAACTTTTCAATCGTTTTTGATAATCCGTAATAATCAAAATCATTGTTTCCGAAAATTGCCAAAAACGGACATTTTAACCTTGAAAAATATTTTGCTGCTTCCGGATAAGAAAAATCTCCGGCATGTAAAACGAATTCTACTTGCCGGAGATTAAAAAAATCTATAGCTTTACATATTTTATCTATATTGTTATGCGTGTCGGATAAAATACCGATTTTCATTTACACTGCAACAACATCTTTTATTTCGGGAAGAGCTTCTTGGATAGCTTTTTTTATTCCCATTTCCAATGTCATCATTGCCATAGGACAATTGCCGCAATGTCCTTGCAATCTTACTTTTACGATGTTATCAGGTGTAATATCTACCAACTCTACATTCCCGCCATCGGCAATAAGAGCAGGTCTAACCTGATTCAAAACCGCTTCAACTTTTTCTTTCATGTTATGCTCCTTAATTTTATTGTTTTTTTATAAAATTCCGTTCGCGCCCAAGAGGAGTTGAACCTCTAACCTTTTGATTCGTAGTCAAACGCTCTATCCAATTGAGCTATGGGCGCATCTTAAAATTAATAACCTAATTTAAAGATTTTAAAAGATTTAACCTTTTTTGTCAACATACACATATATACTTTTTTATTATATTTTTGGTAAAATAATCAGTAATATTATGGCAAAGAAAAATACAGAAAAAAAAGTTTTGGTTACAAATAAAAAAGCTTATCATAACTATCATATTTTGGAAGAATATGAAGCGGGTATCGTATTGTCCGGATATGAAGTAAAATCTTTAAGATTACATAATGCAAGTTTGGCGGATTCTATCGTAAGATTTAATAATAATGAAGCTTTTTTAGAAAATGTTTATATTGCACAATATACACAAATTTCAACACATATCGGTGATTACGATACTAAAAGAAACAGAAAATTATTGTTACATAAACAGGAAATAAATAAGCTGTTTTCAAAATCAAAAGAAAAAGGATTAACCGTTGTTCCGTTAGAAATTTATGTTTCAAAATACGGTAAAATAAAAGCTCTCATAGGTCTTGCAAAAGGAAAAACTACCTACGATAAAAGAGATTTGTTGAAGAAAAAAGACATAAATCGAGAAATTCAAAAAACTTTAAAAAGTTCAAATAAATATTAATAAACAACCAATATGGATACAAGTAAATTTGTTGTATTAGAAGCTTCTGCAGGTTCGGGGAAAACACACAATTTGGCAAAAAGATACATTTCTTTATTGCTTAATTTCGATTCGTCCGTAACAAAACCTCCGTTAAATAATATTCTTGCTTTAACTTTTACAAATAAAGCAACTATCGAGATGAAAGAAAGAATAATAAAGTATTTGAAAAAAATATCTTTAGGGCAAGATGTAAAAGATGTTTTGACGGCAGTAAATCTTCCCAAAACAAAAATTCCGTCAAATGCCAACATTGTTGTAAATAACATAATAAATAATTTCGATCATTTTAATGTAAGAACGATAGACAGTTTCATAAATTTAATAATAAAAGCCTGTGCACTGAAATTGGGAGTATCGCCGAATTATAAGATTTTAGATTCTTATGAAGAGTATATTGATTATTCTATAGATGTTTTTCTGGACAAATCCTTTAGTGATGATAAAGTAAAAGAAGTGTTGGACACTTTTTTTGAACAATATACTATAGACAATACTTCATCTTGGAATATTAGAGGTAATATCTCAAGAACATTCAAAAAATTATATAAAAAAGAAATAACAAAAAAAATAGTAGAAATAAAAAAGAAAGTAAAGTATTCCGAAGAGTTATTTAAACTGAATAGTGCATTTATAGAAATTTGTAAAAAAGTTCTTGAAATAGAAAATATACCGAAATTTATAGGCGGTAGAATAAAACTTCAAAAATATGCAAGTGATATCGTTTCAAAAAAGAAATCTTTGTTTGATGATAATATAACTTCTTTTTTTGCAAAGGATGAAGTCCCTTATGTAACAACTCTTCCTCAGGAACAACACAGTACTAAATTAGAAGAGGTTTTTGTTAAAGGTAAGACAATAATCCAAAAATTTATGGAATTTAAAGCAAAACATTTCTACGATAACTATATAAAGATGTTTGATAGTATATTAAAAGAATTTGAAACAAGAGCTAAGTTGGATTCCGTAATGTTTTTGCAGGATATAAATAAACAGGTATCAAAAGTTTTTTATGAACAAGAGTTGGCTCCGGAAATATATTTAAGTTTATCTAACAATTTTACCGATTTCCTTATAGACGAATTTCAAGATACAAACCAAATTCAATGGCAAACATTAAAACTTATAGTTGAAGAAAATCTTTCGAAAGGCGGTTCCTTTTTCTATGTCGGAGATAAAAAACAGGCAATTTACGGTTTTAGAGGAGGAGATTATAAAATTTTCGATGTTCCAAGAAAAGAGTTTTATAATTATGCCCCAAAACTTACCGTGCTTGATACAAATTACAGAAGTTGTAAAGCAATAGTAGATTTTAATAATAAAGTGTATTCGCAAGATAATATAGCTAACTTGTTAAATTATATCGGTAGAGATAAAAATTTAAAAGATGTATCAAAATATTGTGAAGGAATAGTAGAAGTTTTTAAAGATTCCGAACAAAAATGTAATACTCAAGAATCCGGTTATGTCGAGATAGCATATAAAGAATATGGTGAAGATGATGATTTTGATGATTTGGTAAAACAGTATTTGTATGAAACAATAGATGATGTGTTAAAAAGATTTTCAAAAAAAGATATAACGATAATTTGCAGAAAAAATGACGAAATAGAAAAAATCGGCAGATGGTTACTTGAAAAGGGTATAGATATAGAATCTTTTCAAACATTAAACATTATAAATTCACAGATAATAAAAGAATTGTTTAGTTCGTTACAATTTTTTAATATGCCTACGGATAATGTATCTTTTGTTTCTTTTATTACAAGTGATATGTTCTTACGTGTAACAGGTTTGAGTAAAGAAGAAATATTCAAATTTATAACCGACAATTCTCTTGAAACATCAAACAATATTAATCTTTATATTAAATTCAGAAAAAAATATCCTAATCTATGGCAAGATTATATTGAAGATTTTTTTAACAGGGTTGGTTTTGTTGCCGTATACGAAATGGTTGTATCTTTAATTTCAAAGTATAAGATAATAGAAAATTTCAGAGAACATATAAATATAATTTACAGATTTTTAGAAATAGTTTGTGATTTTGAAAAAGATAATCAGGGGTTACAAAATTTTATAGATTTCTTTAATGATTTTGAAAATAACGAGAAAAATGAAAAGTTTTTTATAAAAGTTCCGTCATCAAATGCAATAAAAATTACTACAATTCATAAATCAAAAGGTCTTGAATATAACGTTGTAATAATGCCTTATTTTTATATAGAACAACCAAAAGAAGATAATATATTTTCAATAGAAAAAGAAGATGAAATATCTTTCTTGTCAATAAACAGAGAAATGCCGAATTATTCACAAGAGTTAAAAGATATTTACTATGAGAAATATTTTAAAAATATATCTGACGAATTGAACTGTTTATATGTTTCAACAACAAGAGCGGTATGTGAATTTTATGCTCTTATATCTCACAAAAAAACAAAAAGCGGAAATAAAAAAAGTTATGTTGAAATGTTTATAGATGAAAATAACAGAAAATTCGGTGGTAAAGGAAAGATAAAAGCAAAAACATCTGATGAAGATGAAGAAGTTATAAAAAATATTGAAATAATACCTACAAAACTTCAGGATATTGTAGATATAATAAATGACAGCTCTATAGAAATTTACGGAAAAAAGCACAAAGATATTTTACTAAACGGGAAAATAATACATTATGCTTTATCTCAAATAGAAACTTTTAATTTGCAAAATTTACAAAGTAAAATCGAAAAAGCCATAGAAAATACACAATTAGTATATCCTGATCAGGATTTTACAATTTTTAAAGAAAAAATTTTAAGTTTATTATCTAACAAAGATATAGCAAGTTTATTTGATGAACGGAATATCGTATTTAACGAAAAAGAGTATGTAGATAAATTCGGAAATACGATAAGAACGGATAAGATAATAATAAAACAAAAAGAAGTTTGTATAGTAGATTTTAAAAGCTCAATATACGATAAAGAATACATAAATAATCAAATGAAAAATTATATTGACATATTGAAAGATATATATGCGGATAAAAAAGTATGTTGTTGTATAGTAGATATTGAAAACGAAAAGTTGTGTAATTTTTATACGGATACGGGTATAGAATAAAATTTTATGAAAAACAAGAGTAAGATAATTAACATTACTTTAAACGATAGTATTGTTGAATATACGGCAAAATATTTGCTTGATTTAACTGATGTCGAAAATGATTTCGGTAAGGTTGCCGTTATTATGACTTCCAACAGACCGTCGATGTTTATAAAAAGGGAATTGGCAAAACAAATAAATAAACCGTTTGTTCCGCCAAAATTTTTTACTTTTGAAGAACTTGTAAATTCAATATCGGGATTACAGAACAAGAAAAAAATATCAAAGATAGACAGCAGTTATATAATTTATGATATTATTCATAACAATCTTAAAAGTTCAAGTTTTTATCAATACACATATTCGACTTTCTTTCAGTGGGCAAACGAAATATTGAATTTTATAAATCTGTTGGATTTGGAACAAATAAGTAACGATAAATTGTTAAATATTCAAATGCAGGCCGATATCGGTTTTGATGTTCCCAAAAGTATTAATGATCTTTTGAAAAATATATCTTTTATCAGAGAGGAATTTCATAAAAGAATAGAGTCGTTAAACAAAACAACAACCGCGTATTCTTATTATAATGCCGCAAAGCATATAGAAACTTATTTTAAAGATTTCGATAGAGTAATATTGTTTAATCCGTATTATTTGAATAAATCGGAAACAGAAATGTTTAAAGTTTTGTTTAATGCCGATAAGCTTGACATTATCTTAAGAGGAGACAAGAATAATTGGAAATATTTGAATAAAATATATAAAGATTTTAATTCCGTTTCAAAACCTGTAAAAGACAGTTTAACGGACAATATTCATTTTTACAGTGCTTACGACGGATATTCTCAAGCTTGTTTAGTTAAGAATTTAGTGCAAAAAGTTCCGCAAAATGAACTTAAAGATACTGTCGTTATAGTTCCGGATAACACAATATTACAAGCGGTTACAAGCGAACTTTATTCGGTATTTAAAGATATTAATATTGCGGTAGGATATCCCGCAAATAAAACGACAATATTTTCTTTAATGAAAGATTTAATTAAAACTCATTTAAACAGAGATGAAAACAGTAAGTATTACGTAAAAGATTTTATTTCAATAATATCAAATCCGCTTGTTAAAAACATAAGATTTATAGGGTTGCCGGATATTACAAGAATTATAATTCATGAAATAATTAATAATTTCGATTTTTCAAATAAGAAAGCTTTATTTAAAATGTATCAATTTGTTTCGTTGAATGAAATTCAAAATAACAGTGAATTACATGAAACTATTTCCAAAAAAATAACTTCTTATTGGCAAGAAGTTTCACCGGAAAGAGTAAAAGAACTTATTACACAATTATTTGATATCTTTTTTTATAAATTCGAAAATGTTTCTACAATGTATGCTTTGGGAAAAGCCATAAACGGTATAGCCGATATTATAACCCAAAAAAGTTTAATAAATTCGTACTCTTTTAATTTAGGCGCAATGAATATTATTTATGACATTGCAAACCAACTTTTAAATTCTATTTGTTCAAATAATATTTTTAGTACAAAAGAATTATTAAAAATATTTGAAAACCTTATAGCTACAGGTAATATAAATCTTGTGGGAAGTCCTTTAAAAGGGTTACAAGTATTGGGTTTTATGGAATCCAGAGGACTTTCGTTTAAAAATGTTTTTATAGTATCTATGTCGGATTCTGTTATTCCGAATGTAAAAGATATAAATCCTCTTATTCCGAAAGAAGTTATTAATTTATTGAATATTGGTTATTCGGAAAGAGAAATCGATATTCAAAAATATCAATTTTACAGTTTAATTTCTGGAGCAAAAAACGTTTCTTTAATATATCCTTGCGACAATGCAAACATAAGAAGCAGATTTATAGAAGAACTTGTATGGAAAAAACAATACAAAACGAAACTTTTAAAATCGGTAACGGTTAATAATGCTGTTTTATCTACACAACTGTTTGCCAACAATAAACCCGAATTTCCCAAGACAGACGAAATAAAAAAATATTTATTGAATTTCAATTATTCGGCAACAAGCATAGATTCGTATATGAAATGTAAATTAAGATTTTATTATAAGTATGTGTTGAAATTAGGTGAACAAACAGATTATGATGATGATCACGAAAGTATTAATATAGGAAATTGTGTTCACGACTTTTTAAATAAAATTTTTCATGGCGGTTTAACTAAAGAAGAATTGTTGACTTTGGACGAAACTTCTTATGAAAAAGAGTTGGATAATAAAATAGATGAATATTTTAAAAATACTAAAACCGGAAAAATGTATTTGTTAAAAAAACTTCTTAAAAAGAAATTGAACGATTTTAGAACGGCGGAAATCGCAAGACCGTTTAAAAGAGTGTTGGATACCGAAAAAGATTTTAATTTTCAAATAGAAGTAAACCGAACAAAATATAATTTGATTTCAAGAATGGACAGAATAGATGAAAACGATGACGGAACAATAAGTATTATAGATTATAAAACCGGTACTGCGAAAGCACCGATTGCCGCAAGAGATTTTGTTTTCGACGAAACTAAGTTTACAAGACAAGTAATAGCAAAAAACATAAAATCTTTTCAGTTGATAATTTATAAATATTTGTATGAGCAAAATAACAAAGATAAAACAGTAAGTAATGTGTTCCTGTATTCTTTGAAAGAAACATCTGTAATACCGTTGTTAAAGGAAAAAACAGATACAAAGCAAGATAAAAAAATAGATTTTGATATTTTGCTTAAACAACTCAAAAATATTATTGCGGATATTAACAACGATGAACCGTTTAAAAGCGAAATTTACGATGATGCAGATTGTCAAAAATGTCCTTACTTTTACTTGTGCAGACAGTAACAATTTTGTATAAATATATGTCTAAATAGTAACAATATTTTTATTATGGAGCATAAAATGAAAAGAGCAATTCTGTTAGTAATATTGTTTTTAACGTTTGGCATAAATATATATGCGGATAAAACCGTTAATTTGTTTACTATTGAGAGAAGTAAAAATGCAAATGTCGTAAAATATGATGCGGTGTTAAAAGATGATGGCAGTATAAACGAGAAAAGGCCCGTAGATGTTTATTGGCTTTTATATGCTTATAAAAACGGTGAAAGAGAAGAATTAAGTGCTTTTGATAAAAAAGCTTACGGCTTTAAAGTTAAACATAATGCCGAAAAAGAACAGTTTGATTTTACATTAAAATCCGTAAAAGATAAGCCTATGATTTTAGTCTTAGATAATAATGTTCCGAAAGCGGTTATAAAAATAAACAATGTTGATTGTTTTTTGGAAAAAGTTTATATAGATTCTACCGACGGAGCTTTCGGTATACCTAAGGTTAACTACTACGAGTTGTTCGGCAAAGAAGTAAACACCGATAATATTCAACAACAAAAAATATTAGTGAAATAACTTTTCTTTTTTTGTATAATAATAAAATTATGAAAAATTATATTTTATTTTTATTATGTTTTATTTCTTTTTGTTTAGTGTCATGTGCCTCAACGAAAGGTGTTGCCGTTACAGGCGAAAACAATAGTGTCGGTAGTGTGGATAATGAAACCGATAGTATTCAAGATCAAGTGTTAAATGATATTTCGAATGTGCAGCAATCGAAAAATTATATATTGCAATCGGGAGATTTGGTGGAAATTAAAGTTTTTATGGAGCCTAATATGGATAGAGTTCTCAGAATATCATCCAACGGAACCGTTACATATCCTTTGATAGGCAATGTTAAAATCGGCGGCTATTGTGTAAGTGATGCGGAAGAGCAGTTGGCCGAAAAATTAAAATATTATATAAAAAGTCCTCAGGTTTCTATGTTAATAAAGGAATATTCAAATAAAATGGTTTATGTTTTGGGTCAGGTGAAAAAACCTTCGGAAATATCTATTCCGCCCGAAAAAACGATAACTGTTCTTGAAGCAATTACATCTGTGGGCGGATTCACCGATATTGCAAACACTTCAAAAATAAAAGTTTTAAGAATGGAAAACGGAAAACAAAAAAGTATAGATGTAGATGTTAATGCAATAACAAAACAAGGCAACAAATCTCTTGATATCGAATTAATACCCGGAGATGTTGTTTTCGTTCCGCAAAGTATGTTTTAGAGGAAACAATGAACGAAAATTTTATAAATGAAACCAACAATAGCGAAGAAATAGATTTTACATTCTATATATCGGTAATATTAAAAAGAATATGGTTGTTGATCGGAGTTGTTATTATCTGTATAGCGGCAGCTGTTGTTGTAAATATGTTGATGCAGCCGAAATACAAAGCTTCCGTTCTTATGATGATAGACAGAGAAGATTCCGGTAAAATAGAAACTTCTTCTTTCGGATCTTGGGCAAGCGATGAAGATTATTACAGAACACAGTATAAACTGTTGGAATCGAGAACATTGCTTGAAAAAGTTCATAAGAATATGAATTTGTCGGAAGTTCCGGAATTCAAACAACCTAACGGTTGGGCAAAACTAAAAAAACATATAAAAATTATTCCTATAACAAGAAGTCGTTTGTTAAACCTTGAAGTAGAATCTTACGACAGACAATTATGTGCAAAGATTGCCAATACAATAGCAAGAACTTTTGTAGAAGATAATGTTAGTAATCGAGTTTCTATAGCACAAGATGTTATCGCTGCTCTTGATGCAACGGAAAGAAGTTCAAAACAACAGGAATTGTTAAATTCTATGCCTCAGGTAGTGAACAGCGATTTTATAAAAAATCTTAAGAACCAAGAGATAGCATTATATAAACAGTATGTCCAACTAAATGCAAGATATACCGTAAATCATCCGGAAGTTATTTCCGTTCAAAATCAGTTACAAGCAATAAGAGAAAAGATAGATGTTGAAACAAGAAGGCTTATCCAAAGTATAAAAATAGAACTTTCCGGACAATTTTCCGGAAACAATATAAGAATAGTTGATGAAGCTCTTGTTCCGGATAATCCTTATAAACCGAATAAAATGTTGAATTTGTTGATAGGTTTTTGCGTAGGTTGTATTTTAGGAATATTGTTTATATTTATAGTCGAATTCTTGGATAAAACAATAAAAACATCCGACGATTTACAAGAGAAATTAAAGATTCCTTTTTTAGGCTTTATTCCCGTTAATAAAATAAAAAAGTTACAGAGCGAATATGAAATAATGTTAAAAGAAGGGAATTTCTTGTTGGCAGAACAAATAAGAAATATAAGAACAATGTTAGGTTTTGCTTTATCCGATGACAGAAAAGCCCCTATTTTGATAGCCAGTTCTTTGCAAAGTGAAGGGAAAAGTCATTTGTCCGTAAATTTGGCGGTGGCTTTTGCTCAAACTCAAAAAAAAGTTTTGCTTATAGATGGTGATTTGAGAAGATCCAGACTTCACAAAGTGTTTAAAGTTTCGAATGAAAAAGGTTTAACCAATATTTGGCAGGAGGATAAAAAAATATCAAGTTTTGAATATAATGTTCAGCAAACTTCCGTAGAAAATTTGTATGTTATGACTTCCGGTCTAAGACCTCCGAATCCTTCGGAATTATTAAATACTCCGTTACTTGAAGTATTTATAAAGTGGGCAGTTGAAAATTATGATTGTGTTATGGTTGATTGCCCGGCCGTTTTACCTGTAAGTGATACTTTGTTATGGGGTAAGTATATAAATAAAGCTGTTTTTGTTGTAAAGTATGGAAGTACAAACTCGAAATTAGTTGAAGCTGCACTTGAAAAGATGAAAAATGCCGGAATAAAGATTGTTGGCGGTGTTATATCACAATATGAACCGAAAGGTCTTACATACAGCAAATACGGATATTATAAAAATTATTCATATTATAATGAGGATAACAAAGAAGATAAATAGAAATTTTTTATAATATAAAAAAAGATGTTTGTTATAAAAATATTTATTAAATTATATTAAAAGGAGATTTAATCATGAGAAAACCGTTGATGGCAGGAAATTGGAAAATGAACAAAACTATACCGGAAGCAGTTGCTATGGTAAGTGAATTAAAAGGTAAAATTGCAGATGTTAAAGATGTTGATGTTTTAATTTGTCCTACATTTACTGCAATTTCGGCTTTGGCAAACGAAGCGAAAGGAACAAATATTAATATAGGTGCACAAGATATATTCTGGGAAGCTAAAGGTGCTTATACGGGAGAAATTGCTCCTAATATGTTGGTAGATGCAGGTTGTACTTATGTAATAATAGGACATTCCGAAAGAAGACAATATTTCGGTGAAACAAATGAAACGGTAAACAAAAAAGTTAAAGCTGCATTAGCTATAGGTTTAATACCTGTTGTTTGTGTAGGTGAAACATTACAGGAAAGAGAATCCGATGTAACATTTAAAGTTATTGAAGCTCAAGTAAGAGAAGGCTTAAAAGATTTATCTAAAGAAGATGCAGAAAAAGTAGTTATCGCTTATGAACCCGTTTGGGCAATAGGAACAGGAAAAACGGCAACTCCCGATCAGGCACAAGAAGTTCATGCTTTTATAAGAAAAGTTTACGGAGAAATGTATTGTTGTGCAGCAGATAAAATAAGAATCCTTTACGGCGGTTCCGTAAAACCCGAAAATGTAAGTGAACTTATGAAAAAAGAAGATATAGACGGCGGATTGGTAGGCGGAGCAAGCTTGAAAGCAGATTCTTTTGAAGCTTTGGTAAAATTTTCTAAATAATTATAGAGGAAAAATAAAAATGAACGAAAATAGAGCAAAAAATCCTATTTTGACAAATGTTTCAAACAGACACATACATTTATCAAAAGAAGATATGGAAACATTATTCGGTAAAGGACATACATTAACAAAGACAAAAGATTTGGTTCAACCGGGAGAACATGCTTGCGATGAAACAGTTACAATACAGGGACCGAAAAGAGCAATAGAAAAAGTCAGAGTGTTAGGTCCGTTAAGAAAACAAACTCAGGTAGAAATATTTGTAACCGATGCTATAAGATTAGGTGTTAATGTTTGTATAAGGTTGTCCGGTGATTTGGCAGGTTCCGAACCTATAAAAGTAATAGGTCCTGCAGGCTCAATAGACCTAAAAGAAGGTTGCATTGTTGCTAAAAGACATATTCATTTTACAACAAAAGATGCCGAATTTTACGGAGTAAAAAACGGAGATTCTTTAAAATTGAAAACGGAAGGAGAAAGAGGACTCGTTTTTGATAATGTTATAGCAAGAGTAAGTGATAAAATGGCATTGGAATGCCATTTGGATATGGAAGAAGCTAATGCCGCAGGTGTGAAAAACGGAGATAAACTCTTTATATTATAATCAAGGGTATAAAAATGAAAATTGCATTCGGTTGCGACCATGCAGGAATAGATATAAAAGATAAATTGATATCTTTTATAAAATCGTTGGGACATGAAGTTATAGATTGCGGAACAAATTCCAAAGATAGTTGCGATTATCCGGATTTTGCACTTAAAGTATCTCAAAATATAATTTCAAAAAGTGCGGATAAAGGAATTTTAATTTGCGGAACAGGCATTGGAATGTCAATAGCCGCAAATAAAGTTAAAGGTATAAGAGCGGCAGTTTGTTGGAGCAAAGAAACCGCACAGCTTATAGCTCAACATAATAACGCAAATATTATGTGTGCCGGAGCAAGATTTGCATCGCCCGACGATATTTGTTTGTGGATTAAGACTTTTCTTGAGACGGAATTTGAACAAAGACATATAAAAAGAATAAATAAAATCACTCAAATAGAACAACAGAATTAATGCTGTTGTTCTATTTTTTTATATTCAAATAAAATATATAAGGAAAATTTCTATGAAAAAAATTTTTGTTTTATTTGCATTTATGTTTGTTTCAAGTTTTGGTTATGGCGCATCCGTAACAATATACAATGACAATTTTGCCCTTGTAAGAGATACAAAAGATGTAGATGTTAAAGTCGGTAAACAAACAATAGAAGTAGATGATGTATCTGCAAAAATAGATCCTACGAGCGTATTGCCGAAATTTCTTTCCGATTCCAACAATATTACAATTCTTGAACAGAATTATGATTTTGATTTGGTAAACAGTAATAAATTGTTACAAAAATATATAGGTAAAGATATAACGGTTGAAAGATATTTGCCTAATTCTCAAAAAGAAAAAATTTCAGGTAAGCTTTTATCCGTTCAGGGCGGTACTATAATAAAAACAAATAACGATAAAATCGTTATAAATCCGAGCGGAGAAATCTCTTTGCCGAAAATGCCTGACGGGTTAATGTTAAAACCTACTTTGTCTTGGTTGATTAACAGTAAGGTTGCCGGTAAGAAAAAATTGGAATTAACATACAAAACAACAGGCTTTTCTTGGGTAGCCGATTATGTTGCCGTGCTTAATAAAGATGATAAAAATATAGATTTGAATGCTTGGGTAACGATAAATAATACATCCGGTGGAACATACAAAGATGCTAAACTAAAATTGGTTGCAGGTGATGTAAATACAGTAAAAGAACCAAGAGCTGCAAGAAGTCTTATGATGGCTAAAAATGCCGTTATGGAAGAAGCTGCTTATGATACAGCAGCAGGTTTTCAGGAACAGGCATTTTTCGAATATCATATTTATAAATTGCAAAGAAAAGCTGATTTAAAAGATAATGAGAAAAAACAAATAGAATTTACTGCGGCACAAAATATTCCCGTAGAGAAAAAGTATACATATCAAAGTTCCAAAAACAATAAAGTGGAAATTTCGTTGAAATTTAAAAATAATAAGGCTTCTAATTTGGGAATACCGTTGCCTAAAGGTAAAGTAAGAGTATTTAAGAGCGACGGAGATTCAATAGAATTTGTCGGAGAAGATATGATAGATCATACTCCGGAAAACAAAGATATGAGATTAACATTGGGTAATGCATTTGATGTTACGGCAGAAAAGAAAATGACAAACTCTTCAAGAAATAATTCCGCAAAACAATCCGAAGAAACTTATGAAATAGTTTTGAAAAATGCAAAAGATGAAACTGTAAAGGTTGATGTTATAGAAACTTTTTACGGCTGGTCTAATTGGAAAATCGTTTCCAATTCACATAAGTTTGAAAAGAAAGATTCAAATACTATAGTTTTTGAAGTTGATGTTCCGGCAAAATCCGAAACAAAAGTTACTTATAAGGTAAAATATTCATGGTAAACATAGCATCAATTATAGATCATACATTGTTAAAACCTAATGCAACATATAAAGATTTTAAATTGTTGTGTGAGCAAGCAGTTGAAAACAGATTTTGTTCGGTATGTGTACCGCCTTTCATGGTTGAAAGTTGCAAAAAAGCTTTAAGTAATAGCGACGTGAAAGTTTGTACCGTGATAGGCTTTCCTTTAGGTTATAACAGTTGTATAGGAAAACTTATAGAAACCAAGCAAGCCATAAAAAACGGTGCTGATGAGATAGATGCCGTTATAAATATTTCCGCTTTAAAATCAAAAGATTTCAGCTATGTGGAAAAAGAGATAGCTTTATTAAGGAAAACCGGTTTAAATAAAATTTTAAAAATAATTGTTGAAACCGCATATTTAAATCAGGAAGAAAAAGAAAAAATCGCTAAAATAGTTTTAAATAACGGAGTTGATTTTTTAAAAACATCTACAGGTTTTGCACCATCCGGAGCAACCGTTGAAGATATTAAATTTTTTAAAAAAATATTGAAAAACAATGTAAGGATAAAAGCTTCCGGCGGAATATCCACGTATAAACAAGCGGAAGAATTAATAAGGGCCGGGGCAATTAGATTGGGAACATCAAAATCTTTGCAGTTGTTAACAGATGACGATGAATAAAACAATAATTAAACATATATCAATAATAATTTCCGCTATATTGCTTATAGTATTGGTGTGGTTTTTGTTTGTATATGTTTTCTTTGATAATGAATTGAAAAAAAGCATATATCCTATGATAGATGATTCCAAACAGGTATTATCCGAAATAGTGAACAAAAATTTTGCTGTGGAAAAAACAAGAAAATTTATTTCCGATTTCGAAAAAAAAGAATATATTCGTTATTTGACCATAAAAAACAGAAAAGAAAAATCAAATCCCACAAAAATAAATTCGGCAATATTGTCGGTTTTAAAATTATCATATCCGATAAAAAATGAAAATTCCGTTGTAGGCTGGGTTGAAGTGTGGCCGTCTTATGAATTGTTTGCAAAAATATTTTCAAGCGGTGCGAATATAACAATATTTTTAATATCGATTATTTTTCTTTTAATCGGTTTCATATTTATTGCATATATTTATATTAAAAAATATGTTTTTGATCCTTTCAAACAAATAAAAATTATGATAAATAATATTGTTATGGATAAGGAAGTAACTATTGATGAATCCAATGAATACGGAATATGGAAAAATATTTTTTTAGATTTAAAAAAATTACATAATAAAGTTTTTGATGTAAATACGACAATGAATTTGTTGTTTTCGGCAACAAGTATCGTAAGTTCCGATTTGGAGCTTGTAAATTCCGTTCATGTTGTATTTAATGTTGTTCAAAAAAGAATAAAAAATTCTATGTGCGCTCTTTTTATCCCGGATGAAAGCGGACAATTGAAAGTATTTGCCAAAAACGGGTTATTGAACAGTGACATAACTTTTATGCCTAAAGATGAGAATAATTATATATGGAACACGTATGAGCAAATAAAAGAAATTGTTGTAAATGACGAAAATAAGATAACAAAAGAAAATTTGGGCGGACTGTGCGATGAAAAGGTTGGTTCCATGATGGCTATTCCTCTTATAGATGAAGATAAAAATTGTATAGGAGTTTTTGTTGTAGTAAGTAAAATAGCAAATTCTTTTAATTCGGATAATATTGATATTATAAACAGTGTTTCTAAATATTTGGTTGCGTTGATAAACAGAATCAAAGATTACCAAAAAATAAAAGAAACAAACAGAAAACTGGAAATAGAAATAGAGACGGCATCGAAAGAACTTATAGAAACAAATAGTATATTGGTGAAAAAAATAAAAGATATAAGAAATGTTTCGGATATTGCATTTCATGCAACTACGAGAATAGATATAGCCGATTCCATGGAATATATAATAGCAAAGGCAAAAGAAATTTTGGATATAGAAAATTTCGGTATTTTTACATATAATAAAGAAAATGATACCTTTTGTTCCGTTAAAGGGTCTTTCGGTTCGGAAAACATTTTAAAGATTGCTAATAAAAAAGGAACAATCTATAATGATATAATAAACAGCGGTAAGTATGTTGTTATAAATAAAGATTCGGATGTAAGTAATTATTCTCGTAATTTTATAAGTGATAGCGTTAAATTAAAAACAGCAATATTTTTACCGATAAAACAAGAAAATAATGTTATTGCAATAATGGTTGCAATTAATAGAAAAAATTCCGATTTTAATTGTACCGATGTAAAAAAAATGGAACACATATCTGTTATTATTTATGGTATAATAGAAAGAATGAATTTGTATAAAAAATTAAATGCCAATATATAATGGGGGAAACAAATGGAAATAGCTGATTTGAAAATTATATCAGCATCTGTAAGAAAAGAAGTTCTTAAAATGTTGAATAAGGCCGGTTCCGGTCATCCCGGCGGAAGTTTGTCTGCCGTAGAACTTTTGGTGGATTTATATAATAATCATATGAATTTTAATAAAGATAACTGGCAAGATAAAAACAGAGATTATTTTGTTCTTTCAAAAGGTCATGTTTGCCCCGTTCTATATGCAGTTCTTGCGCAAATAGGTTGTATTCCTAAGGAAGAGTTAGATACTCTCAGAAAAATCGGCGGTCGTCTGCAGGGACATCCTGCCATGGATAAACATATTCCGGGTATAGAAGTTTCTACCGGTTCTTTGGGTTACGGACTTTCAATAGCAGCAGGTATTGCAAAAGGTATGAAAACGTTAAAGCAGGATAACAGAGTTTATGTCCTTATGGGTGACGGCGAACAGCAGGAAGGTTCCGTTTGGGAAGCTGTTATGGCCGCTCCGCACTTTAAACTTGATAATTTGTGTGCGATTGTTGATTGTAACGGATTACAAATAGACGGTAAAGTAGAAGACGTGTTGAATATTAATCCGATTGCGGATAAATATAAAGCTTTCGGTTGGAATGTTATAGAAATAGACGGACACAACTTAAAAGAAGTTGATGAAGCATATACAAAAGCAAAACAGTGCAAAGGAAAACCTACCGCTATAATGGCAAAAACCGTAAAAGGTAAAGGTGTTTCTTTTATGGAAAATGTTGCAGATTGGCACGGTAAGGCACCTAATGCAGAACAGTTGGAACAAGCTCTTAAAGAAATAGATGCAAGTTTAAAGTAAACAATTTTTAGGAATATAAGGAAAATAAATTATGGTAAATGTTTTTGGTAATAAAGCTACGAGGTTTGGTTTTGGTGAAGGTCTTGTTGAATTAGGCAAAAAAAACGATAAAATATTTGTTCTCGGTGCAGATACCGTTTCTTCGGTTGCGATAAACGGTTTTCAAAAAGAGTTTCCTGATAGATTTGCTAATGTGGGTATTGCGGAAACAAATTTGTTGGGAATGGCAGCAGGTCTTGCCGTTGCGGGGTTTGTGCCTTTTGTTTCCACTTACGGAGTTTTTGCTTCCGGAAGACCTTGGGAACAAATAAGAACAACGATTTGTTATTCGAATTTAAATGTTAAAATCGGCGGTTCTCATTCCGGTCTTATGGTTGGTCCTGACGGGGCTACCCACCAAGCTTTGGAAGAAATTTCCATAATGAGATGTTTACCTCACATGACGGTTCTTGTTCCCTGCGATTTGGTTGAAACTAAAAAAGCAACAATTGCAGCTGCGGATTATAACGGACCTGTTTATATAAGGTACGGCAGAGAAAATGTTCCTATTATTACCGAAGATAAAACACCTTTTGAAATAGGTAAAGCCATAAAAATGAGAGAAGGCGGTGATGTTTGTATTATGGCTTGCGGTTCAATGGTATATGAATCTTTAATGGCTGCGGAACTTTTGGAAAAAGAAGGTATAAAAGCAAGAGTTTTAAATATACATACAATAAAACCTATAGATAGACAAGCAATAATCGATGCCGCAAAAGATTGCGGTGCAATAGTAACTGCCGAAGAACACCAAATTTTCGGCGGATTCGGAAGTGCTGTTGCAGAAGTTGTTGTTGCCAACAGTCCTGTTCCTATGGAATTTGTGGGAGTTAACGACACTTTCGGGGAATCGGGAAAGCCGGCAGACCTGATTGTAAAGTATGGTTTAAAAGATGTAAATATTGTCGAAGCCGTGAAAAAAGTTTTAAAAAGAAAAAAATAAGCTGCCTTTTATAGCTCTTTTAAAATTTCTCATTTACAAGCAAAAAAGCCATTCGTTTGAAAAATTTAAAGCCGTGCTCCAACTTGAAAAATCCTAACGACCTAATGTAACGGATTTTTCTTCAAGCATGTTCGCACTAAAAAGTTTTTTTGATTTATAACTTTTTGCTCTAAATTTTTCTGCACTCATAGACGGCTTTAATCATGCTTGTAAACGAAAATTTTAAAAATATCTTTAATTATAAATTATAAATT
>NZ_DGIC01000012.1:0-102270 GCF_002392975.1 Candidatus Ruminimicrobiellum ovillum | reverse complement strand
TAAATTATAAATAGTCTTATCATGGTAAACATTAACAGAATAATTCTTATAGTATTAGATAGTGTCGGGGCGGGAGAACTTCCCGATGCTGCAAAGTATGGTGATGTTGGTACAAACACATTGAAACACATTTTTGAACAAAAAGATGAAAATTTTGTTCTTGAAAATATGGGTAAACTCGGGTTATACAACATAGTCCCTTCTCCTTATGGTTATAATCCCGAAAATATAGTCGGTTGTTACGGTAAAATGGCTACATTGTCACCTGCAAAAGATACGACCGCAGGTCATTGGGAACTTTCCGGTATTGTTTTAGATAAACCTTTTCCTACTTATCCTAACGGATTTCCTAAAGATTTAATAGAAGAATTCGAAAAACAAATCGGAACAAAAATTTTAGGTAATTGTGTTGCTTCCGGAACGGAAATAATAAAACGTTTAGGACAAGAACATTACAAAACAGGATATCCTATTGTTTATACATCGGCAGATTCCGTTTTTCAAATTGCTGCAGCCGAAGATGGTGAAAAATTCGGCGGACTTACAAGACTTTACGAAATATGCGAAATTGCAAGAAATTTATTGCAAGGGGAACATGCTGTCGGCAGGGTTATAGCAAGACCTTTTATTCGTATGGAAGACGGAACACTTAAAAGAACTACCAACAGAAAAGATTATTCGTTAACACCTCCTCAAACAACAGTATTGGACAAAATTAAAAATGTTGGCGGAAATGTTGTCGCTATAGGTAAAATAAAAGATATATTCAATAATAAAGGGATAGTTACTTCTTACCATACTGTAGGAAATCCGCACGGAATTCAACTTACTATAGATTCTGTAAAAGATATTGAAAATACGGATAATAAAAAATTTAATAAACAATTAATTTTTACAAATTTGGTTGATTTTGATATGCTTTGGGGACATAGAAGAAATGTTATTGCTTATGCTCAAGCTTTGGATTTTTTTGACGGAAAACTTCCCGAGATAATACGTTCAATGAAAGAAACGGACTTGTTGATAATTACCGCAGATCACGGATGTGACCCTACATGCACAAAACATACGGATCATACGAGAGAATATGTTCCTTTAATGGTTTACGGTAAAAAAATAAAACAAAATATAAATTTGGGAACAAGAAAATCGTTATCGGATGTTGCTCAAACTATAGCCGACATTTTTGAATTGGAACCGATGAAAAACGGCACAAGTTTCAAGAACGAAATAATATAGTTTTTTTTATTTTAGCGAAGCGACTTCATCTTTTGAATTACAACTTTGTATTTTGCTCAATCGAATACCAATCGCTATCGCTTTTATTTTACGTACACTTCATTCGTCAAATACTTCGTTCTAATTCAAAATCTTAAAAGTCTTTGAGTGTCAAGAAAAAGAAAAAAATATTCCAAAATTGGTAATTACTAATTTCTAATTGTCTTTGTTTTTCCGCCGTTGCCGTTCCCATCCCTCCATACTTCCATCCCTCTATACCTCAAAATTGCCGAAGGCAATTTTTCACCCCATAACCCTTTCACCTAATAACCTAAAAATTTGTGACACAAATTTTTAATTATGCTATAATTATTGGTAGTAAATCTAAATAAAAATTTGTTATAAAATTTATGTTATTAAATCAACTGCAAAAAACTAAAAATTTTATAAGAAAGAAAATAAAAACTAATCCCAAAATTGCTTTAATTTTAGGATCCGGATTAGGCAATATTCAAAACCAACTAAAAAATTCAATAAGCATACCTTACAATAAGATTCCTTACTTTAAACAATCAACGGTTAAAGGACATAACGGTCAATTAATTTTCGGTAAACTTAATTCCGTTGATGTTATGGTAATGAGCGGCAGATTTCATTACTACGAAGGTTATACCATGCAGGATATAACATATCCCGTAAGACTTATGAAACTTTTGGGAATAGAAAAATTGATTATAACTTGTGCGGTTGGCGCAATCAACAAAAAATATAATTTGGGTGATATAGTTGTTGTAAAAGATCATATAAATTTTATGGGTAACAATCCTTTGATAGGAAAACATTACGATGAGTTCGGCGATAGATTTCCGGATATGACAAACATATATGATAACAATGCAATAGATAAAATATTAAAAATAGCAAAAAACAAGAAAATATCCGTTCACAAAGGAATATATTTTGCCGTCAGCGGACCTTCGTATGAAACTCCTGCGGAAATTAATGCTTACGGAAAGTTAGGCGGAGATGTTGTGGGAATGTCTTTAGTTCCCGAAGCAATAGTTGCAAATCAAATGGGTATTAAAGTGTCTGCTTTAACTTATGCGTCAAATAAAGCAAGCGGACTATCAAAAAAAAGTTTAACACATGAAGAGGTTTTACAGGCAGGCAAAAAAGCTGCTGTTTCAATGGAGAAAATAATAACAAGTTTTGTAAAGGAACTTTAATGAGAGCTTATGATGTAATTTACAAAAAAAGAAACGGACAAAAGTTATCAAAAGAAGAAATATCTTTTATGATAGACGGATATATTAACCGTGAAATTGCAGACTATCAAATGTCTGCTTTTTTGATGTCCGTTTATTTTCAAAATCTTGATGACGAAGAAACTTTTTATCTTACAAAGGCAATGGCAAATTCCGGCGAAATTTTGGATTTAAGTTTTTTGGACGGACCTACGGCGGATAAACATTCCACAGGCGGAGTAGGAGACGGGACATCATTGCTTATAGCTCCGATACTTGCAAGTTGCGATATTTATGTTCCTATGATGTCGGGAAGAGCATTGGGACATACCGGCGGAACACTTGATAAATTGGAATCTATTCCCGGATTTAATGTTAATCTTGATATAAAAGAATTTATTTCCGTGCTAAAACAAAATAAGTTTGCAATGATAGGTCAAACAAAAGAAGTTGCACCGGTAGACAAAAGAACATATGCATTAAGAGATGTTACGGCAACCGTGGAATCTATACCGTTAATTTGTTCGAGTATAATGTCAAAAAAAATTGCGGAAGGTGCACAAAATATATTGCTTGACGTAAAAACAGGTAATGCGGCTTTTATACAAGAATATGAAAAATCTAAAATGTTGGCAGAAAAGATGGTTAGTGTAGGAAAAAAGTTCGGAAGAAATATGACCGCAGTTATTACCGATATGGATGAACCGTTGGGAACTGCCGTAGGTAACAGTTTGGAAGTTATACAAACAATAGAAGCACTGAAAAATAAAACAGATAATGATTTCGTTCAGCTAAGTATAGATTTGGCTGCTTTTTCTATTTTGCAGGTAGGATTAACAAAAACTTTCGAGCAGGCACAAAGTTTAGCTAAAGGAAAAATTACTTCGGGGCAAGCATTAAATAAATTTATAAAAATGATAGAATTACAGAAAGGAAATACAAAGGTTGTAGATGATTATTCCGTTTTCGGTAAAGCAAAAAATGTTTCTTATATAAAAGCTAAAGAAAACGGTTATTTAAAATTTATAAATACAAGGAATATAGGAATAGCTTCTTGCCTGTTGGGTGCCGGAAGATTAAAAGTTGAAGATAAAATAGATTTTGTGAGCGGTATAATTATTCATAAAAAATCGGGCGATTTTGTTAATAAAAACGATGTGATATTCGAGTTGCATCATAATAAAACAGATGTTGATAACACAGTTGAACTTTTGAATTCTTCATACAATGTAAGTGATGAAAAAACAGAACAAAATAAAAAAATTAAATATATAGTAAATTAAAAGGAGAAAAATTGCAAAAGAACAAATGGATACTTCAGGATATAGATAAAGAATATTTACATACTTTACAACAAGAATTGAACTTGCCGGAAGTTGTTTTGAAAGTATTATTGGCAAGAGGTGTTAAATCTCCTTGCGAAATAAAAGATTTTATTTTTCCTAAAAAAGAAGAGTTGTTTAACCCGTATCTTCTCGGTGATATGTATAAAGCCGTAACGAGAATAAAACAAGCTATAGAAAATAAAGAAAAAATTCTTATATATGCCGACAGAGATGTTGACGGTATTACATCTTTGGCCGTATTGTATAACACGATTTTTACTTTAGGCGGAGATGTTGTTTGGTATATCCCTTCCGATGAAGGTTATGGCCTGTCTTGCAGTGTGTTGGATAAATATAAAACCGAAAATGTAAAACTTATAATAACGGTGGATTGCGGGATATCTGCCGTTGCGGAAATAGATTATGCAAACAGTTTGGGAATGGAAGTTGTGGTTACCGATCATCATGAACCGCCGCAAGACGGATTACCTAAAGCGTGTTGTGTAGTCGATCCCAAAGTTGTTACATGCAATTATCCTTTTAAAGAACTTGCCGGTTGCGGGGTATCTTTTAAAGTTTCGCAAGCATTAATGCAAACATACGGAAAATATTTCGACAAAGAAATTGCGATTTTAGCCGTTAAGAATGAACGAATATATCTAATAGTTCTTGTTAACGATGTAATTGTTAAAGAAAAAGAACTTTTAAATAAAACCGATTTAACAAAATTTTCAAAAATTGTTACAAATTCAAAAAAGTATGTTGAAGATACGGAAAATAAAGATATTGAAATAATAGAAATTGAAGAAGATAAAGATATAAAACAAGTTGCTTATGATATTTTGAAACGGTACAGAAACAAATGTTTTGACGATGACGGAAGAATGTTGGAGTTTTTTGAAAACAACATTGATTTGGTTGCATTGGGAACTGTCGCCGATATAGTTCCTCTTACAAACGAAAACAGAATATTGGTTAAAAGCGGTTTGTCGATACTTAATGATAATTATTCAAAAAGATTAGGGTTGGGATACATATTTGAAGAATATTTAAAAAACAGTCCTGTATCGGCAAAAGCAATATCTTGGAAAATAGCACCCATTTTAAATGCAGCCGGAAGAATGGGTAAGGCTTCGGTTGCGGCTAATCTTATTCTTGCCGATGATAACTATAATGCAAATAATTTTTTTGTGGAACTGAAAAAACTGAATAATGATAGAAAAGAATTGCAAAATGAAAATATAAAACAATTTAATGTTTTGTTGAAACAGCAATGTGATACGGAAAATGATAATATTCTCGTTGTTTCCGCTAAAAATTTAATGCATGGAGTTACCGGTATAGTTGCTTCGCAAATGGTAAAATTGTACGGAAAGCCCGTAATTTTGTTTATAGAAGATTTACAAAAAGGGGAAGCAACGGGTGCGTGCCGTTCAATAGACGGGTTTGATATTGTCGGTGCATTGGATAAAACAAAAGATTTACTTATTAAATTCGGAGGACATAATCAAGCAGCGGGATTAACTATAGAAAATAGTAAAATAGACGAGTTTAGAAAAAGAATAAAAAAAATAGCAAAAGATTATATTTCAACCGAAATGGTTGCAAAGAAAATAAATGTGGATTGTGAACTTAAAATTACGGAAGTGAACAAAAGAACATACAACGATTTGACACTTTTGGAACCGTTTGGTGCATCGAATTCCGTTCCTATTTTTATGTTAAGAAATGTAGGCTTTGAAGAAATTTCCGTTATAGGGCAAACTCAAGAACATTTAAAATTAAAAGTTTGTAAAGATGGAATGAGTATACCGGCCGTTTTTTGGGGTGCGGCAAAGTATATAGACGATTTCGGCTATAAACAAAAATACGATATTTTATTTAATATGGATTTTAACAGGGATGCTGTTCAGTTGATAATAATGGATGTAAAAATTGTTTAGAAACGGTTGAAGTTTTTAATATAATGCACTAAAATTTAAGTATAAATAATAAGTTTAGGGGGGAAAATGGCAAAACAAATCGAACCTGTAAAAATTGCAGTAATCGGCGGTAGCGGAATAAGTGAAATAAGCGGAATTGAAAATGTGAAAGATTTTGAAATAGATACACCGTTCGGAAAACCGTCGGCACCGATAACTATAGGAACCGTTGACGATGTTAGAGTTGCTTTTTTACCCAGACATGGTAAAGGTCACACTATTTTGCCTTCCGAAATAAATGTAAGAGCAAATATATATGCTTTAAAATCTTTGGGCGTAGAACAGATAATAGCATTAACGGCAGTAGGTTCTTTGCAAGATAAAATAAAACCTAAAGATTTTGTTATTCCGGAACAAATTTTCGACAGAACAAAAAACAGAGTTAATACTTTTTTCGGTAACGGTATAGTTGCACATGTAAGTTTTGCCGATCCTTTTTGTAACGATTTAAGAGATATTGTTCATAAAGCGGTTACCGAACTTGGAATAGAACATCATTTCAGTAACACAACTTATGTTTGTATAGAAGGTCCTCAATTTTCAACAAGAGCGGAATCTAAAGTGAACAGAGCAAACGGATTTTCAATTGTAGGAATGACTGCAATTCCCGAAGCCAAACTTGCCAGAGAAGCTGAAATTTGTTATGCAAATGTTTCTTTGGTTACGGATTACGATGTGTTAAAAATAGGTGAAGAAGTTGATGTTGAGAAAGTGTTGGAAGTTATGGAAGCAAATGCAAATACATGTAAAAAACTTATCAAAAATCTCATACCGAAAATGGCAAAAAGAGAACTTAAATGCAATTGTCAACATGCTTTAAAAGATGCCGTTCAGTCTGCGCCGGAAACGGTAACGAAAGCTCCGGCATACAAAGATCTAAGTTTGTTTTTAGATAAATATTTTAAGAAATAATTCGGAATTAAATTTATGAATAAAAAACAAGCATATAAGCAATTGTTGGAGTTTGCCAAACAGATAGCTGGAAATTCTTACAGCCCGTATTCAAAATTTGCAGTCGGTGCGGCCGTTCTATGCGAAAATAATAAAGTTTTTTGCGGAACGAATGTCGAAAACGCGTCTTACGGTTTAAGTATGTGTGCCGAAAGAGTTGCCGTATTTACTGCGGTTGCCAACGGTTGTAAGAAAATAAAAGCCATTGCGATATATTCGGAGAAAGGTAATGTTACTCCGTGCGGAGCATGCAGACAGGTTTTGTCGGAATTTTCAAAGACGGCGGATGTTGTTTATAATACGGGAAAAAACAGTTTTAAAACAGTAAAAATATCAAGTTTGTTACCTAAATCTTTTAGTGGAAAAACATTAAAAAAATGAAAATAAAAAACATATTGTTTTGTTTGTTTTTAATGCTTTTGCCTGCGATTTGTTTAGGACAAAATTTTGTTTTAACCAAAGTTTCCGGTGATAAACAACTTGCCGTTAGAGGAACCGAAATAAAAAATGAGCTTGTTGTTCGTTTAACGGACAACGAACAAAATCCGGTTGCTAATGCAAAAGTTGATTTTATAATAGCAGACGGCAGTTCCGAAACAATTCAAAAAAGACAAGTTCTTACAGATGAACGCGGATATGCAAAATCAAAAATTTTTATAAATAAAAAAACAGAAGATAAGCTGACGATTGTTGCTGATGTTGCTGATTTTTTATCTGTCCCTGTTTATTTTAACGTTTCAATATTAAGTAAAAGTTGGATATTCATAATGGTTGCAACAATGTTGGGCGGAGCGGCTCTTCTTCTTTTCGGAATGTTTAAAGTTAATTCCGCTTTTCAACAGATTGCAGGACAAAATATCAGAGCAATTCTTACAAAGTTTACCAACACGAGATTAAAAGGTTTTTTTACAGGTTTTATTGTAACGGGAATAAATCAGTCGAGTACTGCAACACTGTTACTGCAAATTACACTCACAAGTGCCGGTGTAATGACATTCTTTCAGGCGATGTCTGTTACAATAGGTGCTTCTGTTGGTTCTACCGTTACGGGACAACTTGTAGCTTTTAAACTTGTTGACTATGCATTAATAATTACAGCTGTCGGATACTTCTTATCTTTCTTTTCAAAAAAAAGAAAAATAATAGAAATCGGTGATGCTATTTTCGGGTTCGGTCTTTTGTTTTTCGGTATGAAACTAATGTCTGATTCAATGCTTCCGATAACATTGAATAATGAACTTTTGGCTACGATTGCCGACTTACAATCACCGTTTTGGTTAATAGTTATCGGTATAATTTTTACAATTTTTACGCAAAGCAGCGGTGCAACCGTGGGCATAATTATAGTGCTTGCATCATCGGGTATTTTATCTTTACTTCAAGGTATTTGTATTTGTTTGGGAGCACAAATAGGAACATGTTCCACTGCGATGGTTGCTTCACTCACTCAACCCAGGAGCGGCAAAAGAGTTATGCTTTGGCATTTGGGATACCAAATTTTAGGTGTGGTTTTGGTTTACCCTTTTATATCTTTTGTTTATTATAAAGGGGAACTGTGTTGGACATATTTCGTTAAATATTTTACTTCAACTTTTATATTTTCGAACGATATAGCAAGACAAATAGCTATGTCTCATACATTGGTAACTTTGTTTACCGCATTTATAATTTTACCGATAGTTCCTCTGCTTCATAAATTAATAATGTTTGTTTATCCGAGTTCCGCGGTTGAAAAACATTTCGGGACTGCATTTATAGACGAAAAATATATTGAAGAACCTGAAAAAGCGCTCAAATTATCTAAACAGGAAATAGAAAGATTGTCCGAAATTGTGTCGGATGTAATGAAAGATTCGATAAATGCATTAAAAACAAGACATGAAATAGTTATAGAAAAAATAAAATATAAATGTTTACAAATTTCTAATTTGGCAGATGAAATAATTCCTTATTTAACAAAAGTGGGGCAAAACGAACTTACCGAAAATCAATCTCAAAGAGAAACTATGCTTTTATATATAGTCGCGGATTTTGAGCAGATAGCAGATATTATTAACAGAAATATTATTTACATATCACAAGAAAAGATGAGAAGACATTTAAGATTTTCCGATGAAGGATTAAAAGATTTAAAGCATATGCACAATATTGTTTATACCAATTGTTCAAAAATTATAGATGCTTTTATTAAAGAAGATGAGGTCTTGGCAAGAGAAGTAAGCGACGATATAGATAAATTAAACGAAATAATGCATGAATTAAAAAGAAATCATATTGCAAGGTTGCATGCCGGTTTGCAGGAATCCATCGATACTTCCAGCCTTCATTTGGATGTATTGGATCAGTATATGAAAATCAATGAAACATTGCTTGATATTGCAATAAATATTTACGATGTTTAATCTTTAACTTTTCTCTTCCCGCAATTTGTAAATACACACAACAAATTTATATAATAATAAGATATTCTTAGGAGATATAAAATGAATATTTTATTAGCCGGCGGAGCAGGTTTTTTAGGCTCTCATTTTTGTGATTTTTTGTTGGAAAAAGGACACAGTGTTTACTGCATAGATAATTTTATTACCGGTAAAAAGGAAAACATAAAACATCTTTTGAATAATAAGAAATTTAAATTCAAAAAAATAGATATAACAAAAAAATTTTCCATAAAAGAAAAGTTTGATTGTGTAATTAATTTTGCTTCTATAGCAAGCCCTGTATTTTACTATAAATATAAAATAGAAACATTGCTTGTAGGTTCTTACGGAACATACAATTTGTTGGAACTTGCAAGAAAAAATAAAGCAAAGTTTTTAATGGCATCCACAAGTGAAGTTTACGGTGATCCGGCTTGTAATCCGCAGAAAGAAACTTATTGGGGAAATGTTAACCCTATAGGTAAAAGAAGTATGTATGATGAATCAAAAAGATTTTCCGAAGCATTGATTATGAATTATCACAGAGTTTACGACCTTGATACAAAAATGGTAAGAATTTTTAATACTTACGGGCCGAGAATGAACATGAATGACGGCAGAGTTGTTCCGCAATTTATAAATCAGGCATTAAACAATAAACCTATTACCGTTTTCGGTAAAGGAACACAAACAAGAAGCCTTTGTTATGTGTCTGACTTAATTGCCGGTATATATAAGTTGTTAATATCTAAAGAACATACTCCGGTAAATATCGGTAACCCTCATGAATTGACGGTAAAAGAGATAGCCAAAACAATAATAAAATTAACAAACAGCAAATCCAAAATAATATATAAGCCGTTGCCGGAAGACGATCCTAAAAAAAGAAGACCGGATATTTCAAAAGCAAAAAAGATATTAAAGTGGGAACCGAAAGTGGATTTAAATCAAGGTTTATTAAAAGCCATAGATTACTTTAAAAGGAGTAAAATATGAAAACAAAAGGTATTATCCTTGCCGGCGGAAAAGCTACAAGACTTTACCCTATAACTTCAACAATTTCAAAACAGTTGTTGCCTGTTTATAATAAACCCATGATATATTACCCTCTATCCGTATTGATGCTTGCGGGAATAAAAGATATTTTAATAATTTCAAATTCTTCCACGTTACCCAGACTAAAAGATTTATTCGGTAACGGTAACAATTTAGGTATAAATATTTCTTATGCCGAACAAGAAAAGCCCAACGGACTTGCCGAAGCATTTATTATCGGTGAAAAGTTTATCGGTAAGGATAATGTCGCTTTAATATTGGGTGATAACATATTTTTCGGTCACGGATTTTCGGATATTTTAGATAAAGCAAAAAACAGAAAGAACGGTGCAACAATTTTCGGTTATTATGTTGAAGATCCCTGCAGATACGGAATAGTGGAACTTGATAAAAATAAAAAGCCCATATCTATCATAGAAAAGCCTAAAAATCCTAAATCCAATTGGGCTGTTCCGGGATTATATTTTTATGATAATTCCGTAATAAAAATAGCCAAAAGTATAAAACCTTCGGCAAGAGGGGAACTTGAAATAACGGATGTAAACAAAATTTATTTAAAAAATAAAAAGTTATCCGTAGAACTTTTGGACAGAGGTTTTGCTTGGCTTGATGCGGGTACATACGATTCGTTGTTAGATTCTTCTTTATTTATAAGAACCATAGAACAAAGACAGGGAATAATGGTAGGTTGTTTGGAAGAAATAGCATATAAAAGAGGTTTTATAAACAAAAAACAATTGTTGGAAAGAGCAAAACAATTAAATTCCGTATACACAAAATATTTGGTAAAAGTTGCAAATGAAAAATATTAAATTTTATATAGAAACTATCGGTTGTCAAATGAATGTGAACGATTCCGATAAAATGGCGGAGATTTTATCGAAAAGAGGTTGTTTTCGCACGGAAGATATGTCGCAAGCCGATATTGTTATTGTTAATACTTGTTCGGTAAGATTTTCCGCGGAACATAAAGCATATTCGTTGCTTGGAAGACTAAAAGAACAAAAAGATGTAAATCCTAATTTGATTATAGGTGTTGCGGGTTGTATGGCTCAATATGCCGCAAAAGAAATAAAAACAAGATGTAAATTTGTAGATTTTGTTTTAGGTGCAAGAGATATAGATTTATTTTGCGAAACTATAAGTAAATATGTTCCCGATAATAAAGAAATAAATCAAAACAGAAACGAAAATAGTGAAGTGTTCAGATATATAACGATAATGAGAGGATGCAGCAATTTTTGTTCTTATTGTATAGTCCCTTATGTCAGAGGTCCGGAAGTAAGTATAGATTATAACGAGATATTGAAAGAAGTAAAGAAAGCTTGTGATGACGGTATAAAAGAAATAATTTTGTTGGGACAAAATGTTAATTCCTACAACTATAACGGTGTAAATTTTACTCAATTGTTACAAAAAATATCCGAGATAGACAAAGTTAAAAGAATAAGATTTATGACAAATCATCCGAAAGATTTGTCGGATGAACTTATAGATGAGATAGCAACAAACACAAAAATTTGCAGACATATTCATTTGCCGTTGCAGTCGGGTTCTAACAATATTTTAAAAGCAATGAACAGAAAATATACTTATGAACAATATAAAACTTTGTACGAAAAAATAAAAAATAAAATACCTGATATAAATATTACTAGTGATATTATAATAGGTTTTCCGGGAGAAACGGATAAAGATTTTCAAGATACTTTTAATGCTTCAAGACAATTACAATTCGGAGGACTTTTTATATTTAAATATTCACCGAGGCCCAAGACTCTTGCAGCAAAATTAAAAAATACGGTTTCTTTGGAAACAATAAAAGAAAGACACAGCCTTTTACTTGAAGATTCTAACATTATTTCTAAAAAAATAAATGAAAAATATATAGATAAGACTATAGAAGTGTTGGTTGAAAGAGTTAACAATAATGTTGCGGAAGCAAGAAACAGTCAAAATATAAAAGTATTTTTTGATACGAAAGAAAATTTAAAAGGTAAGACGGTTAATGTAAAAATAACAAAAGTTTTGCCTAACAGTATGTCGGGAATTTTACAATAATGAGAATTTTTAAATTGGTTTTGGGATTATGTTTGGTATGTGTTTTAGCAATGGTTTCTTACATTCTTTTTAATGTAAATAAAGCATTGAAATATTATCCGATAATCGAAAAATATGCTGTTGAATATAAAGTGGATCCGTTGTTTATAACATCAATTATAAAAGTGGAATCGAATTTTAATCCCGAGGCAAAATCTAAAAAAGGAGCAATCGGTTTAATGCAAATAATGCCGCCGACAGCAAAAGAAATTGCAGGGAAATATTTCGGTGTCACTGATTTCAATGAACAACAATTATATGATGCCGACTTTAATATAAAAATCGGTGTTTGTTATGTGAAAATATTGTCGGATATGTTTAACAATAATGCAAATTTAGTGCTGGCTTCTTATAATGCCGGACTGGGAAATGTTCAAAAGTGGCAACAGGAAAATCCTATTATCGAATATGATTCCGAAGAAATGCCTTTTAATGAAACCAAACACTATGTTTCAAAAATCAGTAAAATGTATGGTGTGCTTAAATATTTTAACAAAAGGTAGAATATGGCAACAAAAAAAGATGCAAATCAAGTTACTCCTCTAATGCAACAGTATTTGGATATTAAGGCAAATTATCCGGATGTGATACTGTTTTTCAGATTGGGTGACTTTTATGAAATGTTTGGCGATGATGCGATAAAGGCTCACAAAATATTGGAAGTTATACTTACAAAAAGACAAACAACTCCGATGTGCGGGGTGCCTTACCACTCAGTAAATAATTATATCAGAAAACTTGTAAAAGCAGGTTTTAAAATAGCGATTTGCGAACAGCTTGAAGATCCGGCATCGGTAAAAGGTATTGTAAAAAGGGGAGTTGTTAGAGTTATAACCCCCGGAACAATTTTGGAAGATAATTTGTTGGATTCCAAACAGAACAACTTTTTGATGTCTGTAATTGTGGATGCTTTAGACAAAAATGTAGCAATTGCAGTAAGCGATATTTCTACCGGAGACTTTTTTACATACAGGTCAACGTTATCTAATTTGGAAAACGAAATTACAAAATATAAACCCAACGAAATAATTATACCTCAAAAAGATTGCGCAAACGAAAAACTTCAAACAATATTACAAAAATTTGAAATATTAGCTTCACCGGTAAAAGATATTTATACTGATAGCGGTTATTGTGAAAGCTTTATAAAGAAAACTTTAAATGTTCAATCATTGGCACACTTTAACATTGCGGATAAACCCGACATTATTTCGGCTGTAGGAACTGTTTTTGTTTATATTCAAGAAAATCAACCGCAAACAATTTCCATATTACAGAATATAAAATATATAGAAAATAACGATTTTATGGTATTGGATTCCGTAGCTATAAGAAATTTGGAAATATTAAGATCGTTGTCTACTCTAAAACAAGAAGGTTCGTTGCTTGATGCTATAGATTCTACTGTTACGCCGATGGGCGCAAGACTGTTAAGAAATTGGTTGATAAAACCGTTATTGAATATTTCGGAAATCGAAAACAGGCAAAATAACACAAAAGTGTTTGTTGAAAATACATCGTTAAAAGAAGAACTCAGACAAGATTTAAAATCTGTTTGTGATTTGGACAGGATTGTATCAAGAATTGTTAGCGGCGGTGCTCATCCCAAAGAAATGTTGGCTTTAAAAGATTCTTTGGTAATAATAAATAATATCTTACAAAAGTTGGAAAAAGAAGCCTCTTTTAAGACCAATATTGATACAAGTGTTGCTTTAAACATTATAAACAAAATAGAAAGTTATATAAATCCGGAAGCGCCAATACTTTTAAAAGACGGTAACGTAATAAAAAGCGGAGTATCGAAAGATTTAGACGATTACAGACTTTTAAGTAAAGATGCAAAAAAATATATATCCGATTTGGAAGTAAAGGAAAAAGAAAAAACAGGAATAAACACTTTGAAAATCGGTTACACTTCCGTTTTCGGTTATTACATAGATGTAACGAAATCCAATGTTCATTTGGTGCCTGCCGAATATATAAGAAAACAGACACTTACAAATTCGGAAAGATACATAACCCAAGAACTAAAAACTCTTGAAGAAAAAATAATTTCCGCACAAGACAAAATTATAAAATTGGAAACGGAAATTTTTGTTTCGTTAAGGCAGGAAATAGCGACATATTCCAACTACATATTGAACTTGTCGGCAATGATAGCCGAACTTGATATATTCTTGTCTTTTGCCGATAATGCAATAAGGTTCAACTATTGTTGTCCTAAAGTTTCGGACAGCAAAAATTTGATCTTAAAAGATGCAAGACATCCGGTAGTTGAACAAATTTTAAAAAGTGGTAACTTTGTTGCAAACGATGTAAATTTAAACGATACAAGTGAACGTGTTATGATTATAACCGGTCCTAATATGTCAGGTAAATCGACATATTTAAGACAAACGGCATTAATAGTGATAATGGCTCAAATAGGTTCTTTTGTACCTTGCAGTTATGCCGAAATAGGTATAGTAGACAGAATATTTACAAGAATCGGTGCAGGTGACAATTTGGCGGGCGGGGAATCTACGTTTATGGTGGAAATGTCTGAAACAGCAAATATTTTGAATCAATATACGGACAGAAGTTTAATAATACTTGATGAAGTCGGCAGGGGAACATCCACTTACGACGGTATGTCTATTGCTTGGGCAATAATAGAATCATTTTCGGATATGTCCAACAAAAATAATGCAGGTGCAAAAGTTTTGTTTGCAACACATTATTTTGAACTTACATCGCTTGCAAATAAAAACGGTATAATAAACAAAAGTGTGGATGTTAAAGAGTGGAACGGTAATGTTATATTTTTGCATAAAATAGTTGATGGTGCTGCGGACAAATCTTACGGAATACACGTTGCAAAAATTGCGGGACTTCCGTACAAAGTAACAAAAAGAGCTTACGAAATATTGAACGGTTTGGAAAAAAATCTTCACAAAAATTTTTCTAAATTCGAAAATGAAATTCAGCAGCCGACCCTTTTTACTTCAATTGAGCCTGAAATTTTGATAGAATTAAGTAAGTTAGATGTAGATAGTTTAAGACCGATAGATGCATTGAAGTTGTTGTCCGAATGGAAAGAAAAATATAAAAAGTAGTACCGGAGGCTATATGTTGAATAGAAGAAAATATTCAAGACTTCCTGTAATAAAAAATGTAGCAAAAGAAATTTTCATATCTACGGATAAAGGCTATTTTCAAGGTTTAATAATTAATTTGTCGGCAGGCGGTTTATTGTTATTGATGTATGCCGATTTAGCGGTAGGCACAAATGTTTGTCTTTTGTTTGACTATCCTCCTTTGGAAACCGAACCCATTTTCGGTGAAGTTATAAGATCAACAAAAACAAAAGCTCTTGTAAGAGAAGTTGCAATAAAATTTACAAGTATTACCACGATAGATGCAAAAAAAATAAACAGACTTGCAATTGATTATATAGACTGTGAAAATAAGATAATGCTCGGTGCTTTGGATGTTTGCAGAAAGGAATGCAGTTATTATAATTTATGCGAAAAAAAGTTAAAGATAAAATAAAATGGCAATAAAGATTTTAGATGAGAATACTATAAACAAAATTTCCGCCGGAGAAGTGGTGGAAAGACCTTTAAATGTCGTAAAAGAGTTGGTGGAAAATGCTCTTGATGCAAACGCTACAACGGTATCGGTAGAAATAGAAAAGTCAGGTAAAAAGTTTATTTCAGTTTGCGATAACGGTTGCGGAATGAATAAAGACGATTTACAGATGTCTGTTTGTCGTCATGCAACAAACAAAATAACAAACTTTGATGACCTTTCAAACACTTTTTCGTTGGGCTTTAGAGGAGAAGCTCTGCCTTCCATTGCTTCAATTTCAATGTTTACAATAAAGACTCAGCAACAAGGTCAAAATTCCGGTTGGCAGCTTTCCATGAACGGGGAATCAAAACCTGAAATTCAGCCTTGGGCGGGAGCTTACGGAACAACAGTTGAAGTAAGAAATTTGTTCTTCAATACCCCTGCAAGAGAAAAGTTTTTAAAAAGCGATATAACCGAAAAAGCTAAAATTATAAGCTGCTTGGATGAAATTGCTCTTGTAAGAAACGATGTAAATTTAAAAATAGTATCAGACGGTAAAGTTGTATCCGATTATCATAAAACAGATTCAAAACTTCAAAGAATAGAAGATGTTTTAGGTAAAAATATTTCTCAAAAGTTGAAACATATTTCTTTCGGTCATCCGAAAGTTGAAATAGACGGATATATTACAACAAGACAAAATTCTTTTCCGCAAAAAAATATGCAATATTTATTTGTTAACGGAAGATGTGTAAATTATCCTAAATGGTTAATACATGCAATATATCAGGCATCCAAAGAAGCAATACCTATAGGAAGACATCCCGGAATAATATTGTTCTTGAAAACCAATCCGTCCGATATTGATATAAATGTTCATCCTACAAAAAGAGAAATAAAGTTTGTGCAGGAAAACCAAATGTATGAACTTTTTTACTCTTTTATTAAAAACTCTTTGGAATCGGATGCTCCGGCAAATATAATAAACGTTCAAAATGATTCTGTCTCTTCAAATGATATAAAAAATAATTTTATTCCGCCCGAATATAAACACAGCGGCGGTTATGGCGGTATAAAGTATCCTTCAAGACAATTTAGTGTTAAAGATTATCAGAATGTATATCAAACGCCGGTTATAAATAAAGAAGAAACAGGAATTACTTCTGTTTCGGAACCGGTAAAACTTACACAAACGGATTTATTGCAACAAGACAATTTTAAGTTTATAGGGCAAATTTTCGAAACATATATTTTGGTGGAAAAAGAAAAAAGTTTTTATATAATAGACCAGCATGCCGCACAGGAAAGAGTGAGATATGAAATGTTTTCAAATCAATTGGAACAAAACTCTTTGAAAATACAACAACTTTTAATACCGGATGTTTTTGAATTACAAAAATCAAAATCAATGTTATTAAAAAACAATTTGGACACATTTAAAAAATTGGGGTTTGATGTTGAAGAGTTCGGTGATAACAGTTTCAGGTTAACCGCATATCCGGCGCTATTGGGAAATAATGTTAACTTTATTGAAATAATAGATGTTTTGGTTGGTTTTTTGGAAGAAGAAAAAACTACCGATGTTGAACAGATAAAAGAAAAAATTATAAGAGCTTCCTGCAGAACAAGCATTAAAGCTGGGGACAAAATTTACGAACAACAGGCAAAAGCTTTATTAAGAGAACTCTTTGCTTGTAAAATGCCTTGGACATGTCCTCACGGAAGACCTACCGTTTACACATTAACTCTGTCCGATTTGGAAAAATTCTTTAAGAGAATTTAATACGACAATGTATAATTTATAATGTACAATATATAATTAACGACAAAAAACTGCAATTATTGTCGTTAAACTATAAGCTATAAGCTTTAAGCAAAAAAATAGCAGGTATTTTTTTAATACCTGCTATTTTTTATTAATCTATAAAATAAAACTTTCGTTTTATTTTATCAACATACTTGTAAATGATCTAACTACAAATATGATTGAAATTACAAAGAATATTGCTGCACAAACGATATGTGCTACAGGGTTTGTTAAAGTTAATGCAAGTTCCAAAGCCAACAAACCGAACAAAGTTGTAAACTTAATAATCGGGTTCAAAGCTACTGAAGAAGTATCTTTGAAAGGATCTCCGACCGTATCACCTACAACTGTTGCTTTGTGAAGTTCGGAACCTTTTTCTCTCATATCAACTTCAACGATTTTCTTTGCATTATCCCATGCACCGCCGGCATTTGCCATAAATATTGCTTGGAACAAACCGAACAATGCTATGGATATCAAATAACCTATAAAGAAGTAAGGTTCGATAAATGCAAAAGCTATTGTTGAGAAGAATATAACCAAGAACAAGTTCCACATACCTTTTTGAGCATATTGTGTACAAATCTTAACAACTTCTTTACTTTGTTCTGTAGAAGCTTTTGTTACTCCGTCAAGTTTAATGTTACCTTTAATATATTCAACTGCTTTATAAGCCCCGCTTGTAACAGCATGGTTGGATGCACCGGTAAACCAGTAAATTACTGCACCGCCTGCAATCAAACCTAACAAGAAAGGAGCATGTAACAATGATAATGAAGAAGCTACTGCACTTTCTCCGTTTGCTGCCATCAATGTAAATATAATGGAGAATATCATGGTTGTTGCACCAACAACTGCAGTACCTATTAATACGGGTTTTGCTGTTGCTTTAAATGTGTTTCCTGCACCGTCATTTTCTTCCAATGTTATTTTGGATTTATCAAAATTCGGCTCGAAACCGAAATCTTTCTTTATTTCTTCTTTAATGTTAGGAACATTTTCTATTAAAGAAAGTTCATAAACAGATTGTGCATTATCTGTAACAGGTCCGTAAGAGTCAACAGCTATTGTTACAGGTCCCATACCTAAGAATCCGAAAGCTACAAGACCGAAAGCAAATACTGCAGGGTGTCCCATAATATCAAATCCCGATAAAGAGCTTATTCCGTAAGCTATTGCCATAAGGAATATTATAACCATACCCATCCAATAACCGCTGAAATTACCTGATGTTAAACCTGCCAAAATATTTAATGAAGCACCGCCGTTCTTTGAAGAATTAACAACATTCTTAACAAAAGAACTTGACGTTGATGTAAATATTTTTACAACTTCGGGAATTACGGCACCTGCTATTGTTCCGCAGGTAATAATTACTGAAAGTTTCCACCAAAGTCCGTTTGCCAAATCTCCGATTATGAGGTTAGAAACTACAAAAGTTAATGCTATGGAAACGAAAGATGTGATCCAAACTAATGAAGTTAAAGGAGCTTCAAAGTTCATTTTATCTGCATTACCGTATTTTGATTTTGCAATTATTCCGTTTATCCAATAAGAAACAGCACTTGCAATCAACATTATAAGTCTCATTACGAATATCCAAACAAGAAGTTTAACCTGGTTTACAGGATCTTTAACTGCAAGTATAACAAATGTTACCAAAGCAACACCGGTAACACCGTAAGTTTCGAAACCGTCTGCTGTAGGTCCTACGGAATCACCTGCGTTATCACCTGTACAATCTGCGATAACTCCGGGGTTTCTGGCATCATCTTCTTTAATATTGAAAACGATTTTCATCAAATCCGAACCGATATCTGCGATTTTTGTAAAAATACCGCCGGCAATTCTAAGAACCGAAGCACCCAAAGATTCACCGATTGCAAAACCGATAAAGCAAGGTCCTGCTAATTCTCTCGGAACAAATACCAAGATTATAAGCATAACAAAAAGTTCTATACTTATAAGTAACATACCGATAGACATACCGGATTTTAAAGGAATTGCAAATGTTGGGAAAGGTTTACCTTTTAAACTTGCAAATGCTGCTCTTGAGTTTGCGAATGTGTTAATTCTCATACCAAACCATGCAACGGCATAACTTCCCAAAATACCTATAATACTGCAAAGAATAATTATTGCGATTTTAGCAAACGTAAAACCGGTGTTTGCAAAATAAACAGCTATTATTATAGCAAGCAAACATTCCAATATGATAATGAATTTACCTTGTGTTATAAGGTATGTTTTGCAAGTTTCATATATTAATTCAGAAACTTCCAACATAGATTTGTGAACCGGTAAATTTTTGATTGATTTGTACTGAACAAAACCGAAAATCAAACCGAAAACACACACTAAAAGACCAACGGTTAACAATGCCGAACCGCTGATTCCGCCCAAAAACGAAACCGATGACAAGTCGGGCAATACAAGATTTGCTTCACTTGCAAAACTTGGAACACTTGCCATAGCCACTGCAAATACTGCTAACAACAAACTTCTTACTTTGGCTAACATCTTTGCTACTCTCCTTTTTTGGGAAATACTCAATATTTCCGCTATTTTATATATATACTACATAATATACGTATGTAAAATACAAAATTTTGCTAAAGATTATATTATTTTAAGTATTTGTTGTCAATTTGGATTTTACGGGCTTTCTCCCGATATTATGTAAAAAATAAAAACAGATGAAATATTTTCATCTGTTTTAAAAATAAATTATATAAAAGTTCTTTAATTCTTGGTGGAGGTGGCGGGAATTGAACCCGCGTCCGAAAAAGTTTCAGTAAGAGTACTACAAGTTTAGTCCGGAAAGATTTATCTCGTTTATAAAACTATTACCGGACGGAATTGTTTTATAAACCAGTCCCGTTAGAATTTCATGCTAGCTTGACGGAACAAGCAAATTAACACTAACCTGCTCTTGTCGGTTTATCCTAATAGCAGGTGTCAAAGGTAAACCGTAGCTGAGTTAAGCAGCTATAGGCATGAATGCCGGAACCATAGGTTTCAACATCATGTTAGGAACGATTTGTTTGTCGTTTCTTTTTCGGTCGATTAGTAACCGAGCCATCGACCAACTCGGACTTGCACTCTTTACATCTTTCATTCCCGTCGAACCCAACTCACCCCCAAATGTTATGAGTTGTTGTTTCGTTTGTTTTTAAAGAACTCTTTTATTATTTTAGCACAATCCTGTTCTAAAAGTCCACTATATATTTTTATTTTGTGATTTGTTTTTGCTTTTGAAATATCTACAATACTTCCGCAAGCACCTGCTTTAATATCTTTCGCACCGAAATATAAATTTTTTATTCTTGCAAGAATTAATGCACCCATACACATCGAACAAGGTTCTATGGTAACATATATGGAACAATCATTTAATCTGTAATTGTTTAGTTTTTTACAGGCTTTTCTTATTGCAACAATTTCGGCATGAGCGGTGGTATCTTTTAATGTTATACTTTTATTATAACCTCTGGCAATAATTTTGTTATCTTTTACAATAACGGCACCTACAGGCACTTCATCTTTTTCTTGTGCGGTTTTGGCACATTTTAATGCTTGCTGCATAAAATAAATATCTTGCTCTGTCCACTTTATATCATTACTCATCGTAAAGTCCTGTTTTGTTGTCATCCCGTACTTGATACGAGATCTCGTAGTTTGTCGTTAATTATAAATTGCTTTCTATGTGTGGAATAAGCAATTCTCTTATGTTTTGCGGAATTCTTGTCGGCTTAAAAGCGTAATTTACCAACGGATGTTTTGTAAAACCTGTAACCAATAACTTGTCATTACATTTTACTTTATAACTGAAAGTGACAGTTACGTGCTTAAGTTCCGATATTGTTGTTTCAACCGTTATAAAGTCATCATAGTGTGCAGGAGCGTGATAGTTACATTGTGCGCTTACTACCGGAAAATAAAAACCCTGTTTTTCCATTTCATCATAAGTGTATCCTATTTGTCTCATAAGTTCCGTTCTGCCCATCTCAAAATATTTTAAATAATTTGAGTGGTAAACTACACCCATTTTATCGGTGTCTGCATAAGGTATTCTGTAATCAAATTTGTTCATTTTAGTACTCCAATATAAATAATTTATCAAATCAATAATTTAAAATTTTTAAAATAAAAGATTTATTAAAAATTTGTAATTATCTGCACTTGTTATGGCATAAAAAGCTGCTGCTTTTTTACAAAATAATAAAGATATATTTATAAACATCGAATATGCAAAAAAGATAATAAACAAAAAATTGAGAGTTTTTTTTAAATTTTTATCATCAACATAATTGATATAAAATATAAAAATTATTAAAGATAAAATATTTATTAAAGATAAATATTCTACCATATATCTTGTTATCATTCCAATAAAACTTGTGACAATGATACTAATGATAATCATTATTATCATTATGAATAATAAGGTAAAAATTTTAATATCATGTTTATAAAGTTTTTTAAGAAAAATAGGTAAAAAAATTAACATATAACTAAGAGGATAAGACCAAATAAAACCAACGATTTCATCATTTCCAAGACTATGTCCAACTGTTGGAGATAAAGAAAAAAAGGTTTTATCATCTATTAGAGGTAAATGGAAAAAGTTATTACATAATCCTTTCAAAAGATCTTGTAAATTTATGAAATAATCATATTGATTCAATGGATTTAGTTGATATTTCCAACCAAATTCAAAAATGGAGTCAAATCTCAGATAATTATATAAGGCAATTATTGTTCCATACAATAAACAAGGTATTAAAAAATAGAGAATAGAAACAATAATTTGATTAATACTTTCTGTCTCTTTGTAAGTTAGCCAAATAATAGCAATAAAAAATATTGGAATAAATAAAACATAGTAAGGCCTTGCACCAACAGAAAGACATAGTGTAAAAGATAAGCAGAAGAGAAGAATGTATTTGTTAGACTTTGTTTGTGCATACATGTAATTATAAAAAATATAAATAGACAATAAAAGTAAGAATATTGCTGTTGTAATAGCAACTTCATAAATAGAAGACTTGATAACTAAAAATGGCAATAAATTACAAAAACCAGTAATAAATATACAAAGAACTAAAATGTTCGGTGGAATATTCTGTATAACAGTTATTCTATCAGAAATCTTTTTAATAATAATTAATGAAAATAAAAAAATAAAGCAAGATAATATTAAAACTAACAATTTATCCGTTAAATATAGATTAGTAATTAAATTAAAAGGGAGATAAAAAAGAAGTACTGGAGTAATTCCAAAATATAGATATAATTTCCCCTTGTAGTAACTTGTATCAAATAAAGAAGGAATGTTTTTGAAATTTTTATAAGATATCTGATAATTTTTATATAGATTAGGATCTTTTGATAATAAGTTTTCATTGTCTTCGCAGATATATAATTTATAATTTTTCAATGATTTAACAATGAGATTGTAGTAATTAACACAAGAGTGGTAGCATAACAGTTTCTCGCTTGGATACAAATTGTTTATGTGGTAAAAATGCTTTGTTATCATAAAATAAGAAGAAAAGACAAAAAATAAAGAGATAAAGAAAAAAAGATTTCCCTTCTTCGGTACAAGATTTGCTAGTATTGAAAATAGAATGATAAGAAAAATAATAGAAAAAAGTTTCATTTGAAAATTTTTAAACCAAATTCATAGTATTTCATGCCGATAGGGGCTCCATATTCGTTTGTTTGCCAATCTATAACTCTGCGGTATGAGAGGTAACCGAAAATCAAAAAAAGACTCAAGCAAAGAAATAAAACAATGGTTTTAATATTTTTAATTTTAAGCCAATAGATGTATATTATACATTTTGCACAAATAAAAAATAATCCTATGTATGGAATATATGTGTATCTATCAGCTACAGCAAAATCTCCCGTTATGAAAATTCCACTTGCTGGCAACATAGATACTAAAAAAAAAGTAAATCCATAAGCAAAAATTTTAGTTCGTTTCCTCAATAAAATACAACAATAAAATAATATATACAATATAGATGGTGAGTATAGAATATACTTTGGGATTTCCGTTTGCATATCATAAAAATAAGGATACATGCAATATAACTTTATTGGTAAGAAAAATTTATCTAAATAAAATAAAATATTAAAATGTGCATTTATAAAATTTGTAAAGTGACCAAACAAATTGAAAAAATACTCTGTTGCGAATTCTTGAGGATAATGTGTTTTTAATGCAATTAGACTAAAAAATATTGCGATAATTATGTAAATAGAATAAGTTTTCTTTATTTTTATACTTTCGTTTAAATATGAGTCTACTAACATTAATATGACGGGCAATGTTATGGCCATTGCTTTAGAACAGCATGATAGAAAAAAAAGTAAAATGGATAGGATAAGGTAAGTTTTTTTATTATCATATTGTGCCTTTATATAAAAGAATAAAGAGGATAAATAAAAAAAAGCATATAGTAAATCTTTTCTTGCACTTATCCAACATACGACTTCAGTTCTTGTTGGGTGAATAGCAAAAAGAGCCGCGGTTAGAAAAGAAAGCCAAAAAGAGTTTGACAATTTAAAGAGAATTAAAAAAACAAGGATAATATTCAATACGTGTAGTAGAATATTGTCAAAATGAAAAATGGCTGGAACAAATCCAAAAAGTGTTATTTCAAAACTATAAGATAAGGTTACTAAAGGATGATACAAGCCTTCATTGATATAAAAGAAATTTTGATATATATACTTGCAAGATAATTCTTTTAGAGCACCGGAATACGATTTCAACATAACCCAATCATCAGTAAAGGCATATCCGGCATTTAATATAGGGATGAAAATAAGGAATGTTGCAAAAATAAAAGAAAAAAATAATAATATTTGATGTTTTTTTAAGTTTTTCATTTTTTTTGTATTGAAAATCTTTAGTTTTTATATTATACTAAAAAAAAAGAGAAAAGTTGGATAGAAATAGAATAAAATCAATTTTTACAAAAATTTCACAAATTGTTCTAAACTTTTTTTAAATAAAAAACTATAATAGTAGCAGAAAAGTTGGAGTTAAATTTATTTTAGGAGGTGTGGCCATGAACAAAAAAATTATGTCTTTTGTCTTGGCAATGGTTTTAAGTGTAGGTCTTGGCAGTGCAGTGTTTGGCAGTTATTCGTACTCTTCGTATGTAGATAGTTTTAATGAAGAGCATAACGGTAATACTTATACCGTTAACATTAATGATGCACATGATGTTTTAGGTGGAAATTTGACAGCAGTTTTTGGGTACTATGCTGGAAGTATTGTCGATATCAAAGGAGCAGATGGTTCTTTTACTCTCTATGATAGTTATGGACCGAGATTTTCTGCAAGTAACAAGGGTGATATTTGGCAAGTTACAGGTGTTGAATTGAGAACGTCTGATCTTGCAGAAATGGAGAAATATGATAGTGCTGAGGCTTTCTTTGCAACAATGGGATTTGATGTTTCTATGGTTGATATGAACGATACTGATTCTAATGGTCAACCAAAAGGAACAGGTACATCGATAACAAAAGAGTGGTGGTCTGCAGTGAAAAATGCATTGTCTAAAGGAGCAAATCATTCTGTAAGTATTTCTGCAGGAACATCTGTGACTGGTCCGATGGCAACGATTTCAGAGAATGGGAAAAGAATGCAGACTATTCAGTCAAATGCTGATTCTAACAGTGGAATTAAGACTATAGCTCAATATTATTATGATAGTAATGGATTTATGACTGGTTATGCTGAAAATGCATCGGAAGCTGTTAAGAGTGAAGATGGCACTACTACATATAAAGATCGTATGAATTATACTGCGATAACATATAATAAAAATGGTGTCATGACAGAAACAACTTACAAATTGTTTGACTGGACAAATAATCCATCTGCAACCGTCAATGCCGGCTTGAAAAGTGGAGAAATACAAAAAGCTGGTGCTCAGAAAACCGGAAGTGTTGGTGAAATTACAAGTGTAACTAAATATTCTGCAAATAATTCTAGATTGTTGTCCATAGATTACTCGACAAACAATACAACATATTTTGCTGGAGGGCAACCAAGTTATGTTCAAAATGAAAGCGGTGTTACTATAGGTTTGTATAGTTATACAAAAAATGGTATTATGACCGCATATTTTAATGCAGAAGGATTAGATGGTAATGGCAATAAAGTTGGATCTACCACCTTGTGTGATAAATGGGGAAGACAAGTTGGAACAGTGCTCGGTGGTTTAAATGATGGTAAGAATCCTTTCAAAAATGCATCGCAAAGAAAAAAAGATTTAGCTGAAATGAACAATATTTTAAGTGGAAATTCTGCTACAGCTGCCCAATACACATATAATTCTACTACGGGTAGATATGAAGCTAAAGAAGGTACTGGTACAAGAGTGCAGAGTATAAATATTTATCCAGATCAAATACTTAATGATTCTGTTAGAACACAGAATGGTTTTATTGATATGAAATATGTTCGTAATGAGATAAAGAAAGGACATCTTAATAATATCCTTAAAAACAATTTGAGTGGTTTTGGATATACTACTAAAGATTTGAAAAATATGTTGCTATATGCTCAAGGCGGAAGTTCTCCTATTGCATCTACACAAATTCAACATTCTACTTGGGATGGAGACAATATACCTGGTAAAGATGGTGTAACCGGATCATCTGATTATAGCCAAGCAACTACATCATCTAAAACTCAAAAATCTAAATCAAGTTTTGGTTCTCATACTTATGGGAGTTTGTATAAAACAGATACCAAGACAACGGCAGCTGGTATTACATATAATAATACAATATACTTCGGTGGTGCACAGGCATATCAAACGAAACATTGTGTAGTAACACAAGTTTATGAAAGTACGACACAATGGTATGAGCAGGATCCTGCCGTTAGGGGAACATATCAGGGAACCGTTGATATTAATGGTAAAACTTATGTTAAAGTTAGTGCAAGTGAAGTGAATATTATGGATGGAAACGGATTCCAAGCTGCTGATGGTGAAACCGTATTGGTTGATATCGATTCTTTAGATGAAGATACAAAGAATCAAATAATGAATATGAAAGAAGGCGATGAAATAATGTTTATGGGTGATGTTAGACAATCTGCAGATGGAAAATCTTTCACTATGGCAGTAAATACTGAATATAGTGGTGGTGTTGCTATGGGTGATAATATTTCTAAGATGAGAGAAGCTATACAGAATGAAAGTTTAGATTGGGTAAAACAGAATACTGCAATAAATTCAGCTTTGATAGGTGATCAGAATATTGGTGGAGATTGGAAATCTGGTTGGAATATATTGGTTAATGGTGGTAAAAAAGATCCGAAAGATCATATTCCTGCAGATGATATGCCAGTGTTGTTTTAGTTGATGTTATGATGTAATTTATAAAAATATCCTGCATAGAAATATGCAGGATATTTTTTATGCCGCTGATATATTAATAAGAGTTTTATTATATAGGACTGCATATACCAATTTAGTTGCAGACTAAGAAAATTTTAATAGTTGTAATAAAAAAGAGTGTTTTATATCGTTATATTATTATTATTATTATTATTATTTCAAAATAAAATTATGTTTCTAAAATTTTATAGAATTATAATTGTATTTTGTTTGAGAATAAAATTAGTATTTTTTTATTGAAAAAAAGTTTTTTTAGTGTTATAATATAACGAAGTAAATACGTGTAAAAATTTTTAAAATATAAAGGGGAAAGTTCTATGGAAAAAACTAACAAAAATGCTAAGTGGATTGTCATTGGAAGTATCATATTTATCTTGGCGATTCTTATTGCTGTTTGTCCGATTTTAGTAACGAAATATATGAGAGCAAAATGGCAAGATGGACCTAGGTATAAAGTTTCAACTTTGTTAATGAATGTATCCGGTAAATTAAATATTTCTAATGATAACAAATATTATGTTAAAGGTGATAATGGATTGTTTTATGTTTTAGAAAATATAGAACAAGATTATTCCGAAAAAATAAATTCACAATGTGATGTTATAGGAAGTTTCAGACAAGCAATAAATAATGAGACTGTGGATGGAAATCCTGTAAGATTATTTATTAGTGTTCAAAAAATAGATTTCCCTGACAATGAAAATCTTGAGGTTGAAAATATAGAGGAAGAGTCTAATGATGAAAATAAAGAAGCTTTAGCTAAAGAAAAAGCTTTGCAGAAGGCAAAATTAAGATTAGCAGTAAATGTGGGACTTGAAAAATCAATATTGTTTGATGTAATAAAAGGAAATGTATCCTCTGTTAACAGAAAAGACATGAAAGGTGAGGATTTTGTTGCTCTTGTTTTAAAAGATGATTTTGGTGACAGCTATATGTTGTATAAAAAAGGTAAAGATTTGTCTTCATTGCAGGATAAAAGAATTATAGTTTTAGGTAGAGAAATAATTCCTCCAAGTAATTTCCCGCTGATTGTTGATGAAACAACTTTTGAAATTTATGAAGTTTATGATTTAGATTTTAATAAATTGATATAATTTTTTACAAAAATTTTACAATTTTTTCGACGAAATTTTATATATATTTACTATAATTAGTATAGGAAAAAAAGGAGGTATTTTATGAAGAAAATACAAGTTTTGATAATATCGCTTTTATTTCTTATAACTAATAATATACAAGCATCATTTTTACAAGGACCAAATCCATATTCCTTCGGTCCTGAGGGAAGAACAGTTTCCGACTTAAGAGATTTTGCAAAACCCAAACAAATGGCAAGAATTTTACCTAACAGACCTGTTGTTGCAACTGATTCCAGCGGTAGTAGAGTTTATTATACTCCCGATGGTAAATTGGCATTGAGTATTGGAAAAGACGGTTCGATGTCTTTTTCTTTAGGTGGAATAAACAAAAGTTATAATTCTGATGGAGAGTTTTCAGGTATGTCGAAAACTATTAAGGGAAGTGGTTTGTTGCAAGAGGTTTATGATAAAGAAGAGAGGCTTATAGGTTATAAAACATTAAATGGAGATGGAAAGGTATCGAGAACCTACGATAAAGATAAAAATTTAACTGCGACATATGTTTATACAGGTCAAGGAGCAAAGCTTGATTATGTTCAGAATGAAATGACCGGCGGAAGATCTTATTATGACGAGTATGGAAGAAATAAAGTTGATGTTGATTTCAACGGATATATTCAAAGGACTTATTTGTATGCAGATGTTGAATATACGGTAGATGAAAGTGATGTTACAAGAAAAACTTTGAAAACCACAAAAACAAAAGAGAATCCGACAAATACCGGTTTATTGTCATCAGTTAGAGATTATAACCATAATATGTATTCTACAAATGATGGAAAAGTTGATATTAATCCTTTGGCTTTTAATGAAACTTTTTTTGATTTGGAAGGGAAAACTCAGTATATTAAAAATACTGACGGATATATTACAAGAGAATATTTTTATAAACAAGATGATAAAGGAAACAAAATTATAGATTATCATTTGGATAATTTGACAAAAAATAAAACTTATTATGATGAACATGGAACAGCTTCATATACGGTTAATGATCAAAATGCTGTTATTACAAGATATTTTGATGGTTATACTGTTAATGTTCAGTCGGATGGAGCTTATTCCGAAGTAACAAAATATGATATAGATGGTAAAGAATTGTATACTACTTTAAAAAATATAGATTACAACGACGATGGAACAATTAATAAAGTTATGGATGAAGAAGACGATGTTTGGCAAGAATATCATTATACTAAGGATAATGACGGTAACAAAATTATAGATTATGTAATTAATTATTCGGATAATGAATTCGGTAATAAACAAACATATACATGGTATGAAAACGGTAAGCCTATGTATGTTACGATAACATCGGAAAGACCAACGGATGATAAATCTGTAAATATTGTTAAAGATTTTAGTTGGAATGGAGATACTTTGGTTTATACTTTTGACAGAAAGACCGAAACTACACAGTGGTATAATATGGATAAAGATTTGGTATATGAAAGTTTAAATGAAAGAGTAATCTCAAAAAATATTTATAGTAAAGGTCAATTGGTTGGAAAGTGGGATGCCCAAAAAGGTGAGACTACTATTTTTATAAATGAAAGATCTTGGATATCTGTAGTTTCTGATTATGAACCTACGGCAGATATGGTTACGGCTTTGATTGCTCATTCAGCTGAAATAGACAATGCAATTTCAAAACATGAAGAAGAAAAAGTGTTGGATAAATTGATGGATAACTTTGGTTGGAAAGCCGGTGCAGCCACAAAATTATTGACAACAGGTGGTGTTTAACCTATAATTTAAAAGAGATATTATGAAAAAAAACATAATGAAGGGTTCTATTTCTAGTGCCGGTTTGTTGCACAAGTTTTTTTCTTGTGTAATAGTTTTTTTTATGTTAATGAGCTCTATTTGTGTTGCGGAAATAAAAACAGATATTTCTTTGGTTGAAACGGCTAAAATTTCCGCGGATACATTGTTGGTTCAATTCTTTTATATCTCTACTTTGCCGTTAAATGTTATTTCTAAGATGTTTGTAAATACCGAAGAAAAAGCTCCGATAACCGCACCTGCAAGCAGTCAAAATAAAAATAATACCGCACAAAATTCAACTTCGGCAAAAGCTTCTTTCGGTTATTCAATTTTACCTAATACGATTTCTCTTTCACAAGCTATTAAAACAAAAACAGTTAAAGTTTTCACATTATTGGATAAAGTAAAAAAATCAAGAACATTTATGCATTTTGAAGTGTACAAGTTTGTCTGTATAGAAAATGCATTACTATTCGGTTTTATAATGATGTTATTATTAGCAATATTACTTACAAGAAGGAATGTTGGTAACGATAATATCGTAACAATAAAAAATAATAAATTAGCTCGGCTTATTTAGGTAAGCCGGGCTGTTTTTGTGTTTACAACACAAAAACAAGGAGAAAAAATGAATATACTTAAAAACTTTTTTAAGGGGCTTATAAACAAAGAAAGAATTGTCGATTCCTATCTTAAAACAAAAGATTGGATTGTCTCGTTGAACTTTATGAAGGTAACGGCAATAATAGTTGTTAACTGCTTTTTGTTAACGGCTGTTTACGGACAGGCTGTTGCCGGATTGTTGGAAAACAACAGAGCCACAGAGCAATTTAAACAAGTTTTTAGCGATTTTAATCTTCCTTACAGTTACGGAAAGATAACATCGGCAGATTACAGAGGTAGTGATACTGTTGTTGTTAATATCCAAGATTTGCACAGCCATGCGGAAGTTCAAAGAAATATTAATAACATAATATCGTTGTTTGATGAAAAGTATGGAGTTAAGAATATTTATCTTGAAGGTGCCTACGGAGAAGTTAGCACAAAATGGCTTACTGTAGCTAAAGATGAAAATATAAGAAATTCCGTAATGAATAAATTGTTGGAAAACGGAAGACTTACGGGTGCGGAATATTTCTCGGCGTCAAAAGGAAAAACAGAAATAATAAAAGGTTTGGAAAATAAAGAAGCTTATTTCGATAACTTAAAAAGATTCGGAACTTTAATAGATAATCAAGAAACAATATCACTTCACATTGATTCAATAAAAGATACCGTAAAACAATTACAAGAACAATATTATAACAGACAGCAGAAAAAAGTAGAAGAACTTTCTGCGGGTTATGTTTCCGGAACAATCGAGTCTAACAAATATTTTGCTTTGATGAAAAAACATGCTGAAAAGTTAGCGGTAGATATAGATAATTATCCGAACTTGTCCATGTATATGTCTTTGTTGGATAAACAAAAAGAAATTAACTATCAAAGAACAACACAAGAATTGCAATTGTTTGTTTTAAAATTAAAAGAAAACTTACCGTACAATGCATACAAAATGTTGTTAAACGAAACAAAAAATTTCTCACAAATGGATAAATTGTATGGCTACATGATAAAACTTTCAAGACAATACAATTTAGATTTATCTCAGAATTTTAAGGAATTGGAAAAATTCTTTGCATACATAGAATTAAGTCAAGCAATAAATCCTTTAGAATTGATTAAAGAAGAGCAGAATTTTAAAGATGAAATTAACAGCAGATTTTCAGAAAATAAATCAGAAGAAGAAGTTGTATTTTTAAGTAATTTTGTCAGATACTATAAAGATTATTTAACAGGCAAAATAACAACCGATGATTGCAAATACTACCAACAAAATATAGACAGATTTAAAAATGTATGGGTAAAATACATAGATAACAGAGAAATAATTGCATTGGAAGATTATGAAGCTATATCCGATACATTCTATAAAATAAACTTCGAAAGAAACAATTATTTTATGGATAATATGAAAGAAGTTCTTGATACAAATAGAATAACCGAAGTTGTTGAAGGTAACGACGAACTTCAAAAAACAATGAATTCTTTGCAACAGGCAAAAGAAGTTTATGTTACGATAACCGGTGGTTTCCATACACAAGAAATGTCCGAAATGTTATCAAAAGCAGGGGTAACAAACATCGTTATTACTCCTAACGTTACGGGTGATACAAAAATAGCTGAAGAAACATATTATAAAATCGCTCAGGAACAGGCAAAAATTTCTTTCCAAGCATTGGCAGCATTAAATATGTCTCAGGCCTTAGGTTTAGATGATTTCGGTGCTATAAAAGGCATGATAGAAGCTTTAAAAGATATTAAAGATTTGTCAAAAGTTTTAAGCGAAATATCGAATTATATCAATCAAGAAACCGGCAAACCTTTTAGTATTACATATGATGAAACAACAAAAACTTTCATAGCAACACTTAATCAGAAAACATTAATTTATGACGTTAATGCAGACAAGTGGAATGATGTTGAAAGTGAACCTACAACAGGAATGCAGAAATCTATTGGAAGCGTAAAACTTGCACTTGGTTGGGCATCTGCAATAGCAGGTTTAAGTGCACTTTCTCTTTTCTTCTTTATTCCGTTAGGTGTTTTCCCTATTATACCGATTGCAGGTGTCATTTTCGGAGCAGCTAATGCAGCAAATCTTGCTAATCAGAAAGCTGCTTTGGAAAAGATAGCTAAATCAAAAGTTGCAGAATCCGATGCCGATGATTTTGAAACATTTGAAAAAATGTTTTATCAGTTGCCGGAAAGTACTCAAAATGCATTACTTGAAGCTTTGGGTTGCGCAAGTATTGAAGAAGCCGAAACTAAAGTTAAGTTTGATGGTACGGAAGGAGAATTATTCTCAATAGCAGAAAGAGCAGCCAACGGGCAAGCTCTTTCTGAAGCGGAAATAGATGCAGGCAAAAGAGATTTAGATATATACAATGTAAATGATGAAAAAGAGCTTGATGCTTATGCCGGTGAAAAAATATTGCATGTTAATGTTTCTATGTTGAAAGCATTTTTAGAAAATGGAAATGTTAAAAACAGAAGAATGTTGGATACCTTTGTTAAACATGAAATTGCTCACTTAAATTTTGAATATCCCAGCGGAGCTTTGAAGTTTGTAAAAGAAATTCTTCATAAAGTTCCGTGGATAGAAGAAGTTGTAGTAAGTTTCGGCGATTTAAGAAGATATATACAATCTATATTTACAACAAGAGAAAAAGCTGCAAGAGCAACAAAAAAAGGACAAGAAAAAAAATATACGGAAAGGTTTACGGAAGAACAGCTTAATATTTTGGAAAGAGTTGTTCAGAGAGATATTATTCCTGCATATAAAAAATCTACCGACCAATCTTTAGCTCAGATAAAATTTGCAGAACAATTAGCTAACCCGGAAGGTATGGTTGCGATATTGGGTACATCCGGAGGTAAAACGTTAGGTGCTGCAATAGCTATATGGAAACAAATTCTAAATAATCAGGAAATGTTAGACAATAAAGCATTGGAAGAGTTAGGTAAGATATTATTCACATCAAAAACTCCTGAACTTATACAAGAAACAATGGAAATGTTGACAATGTTTTTCTCTGCGCCGGAAATTATAGCAACATTGCCGCAAGAATTGAGAGAAAAAGCTGCAAACGGAACATTGATTGGTTTTGTAAATCAAAGCCAAAAGACAGGATATTTTATTACCGCTAAAAGAGATAAGAATGGTAATATAGTTAGAAAAGACGGTGAGGTTCAGTTTGAAAAAAGAAATGTATCAAAGCAAGAGATTTATTCAACAGCAGGTATAATTTGCGGAGAATTTGCGGGATTTACCTGGGATATACAAGGTAATAATACCGCGAAGGATGTTTCCGAATATTTGTTGGAAAGATTGGAGAACGGAAAAAGAAAAACTGTTCCTTTTGATATATTTATAGATGAAACTCAGTTGGTTAGAGAAAACAGTAACTTATCGACTTCTTCGGGAGAATCCGAAAGAGCGATAGAATTGGAACCTTTAGTAAGTTATATCGCGGATGAGTTGGTTGGTGAAGATAAGGTTATAGACAGTTCATGGTTTGATAAATTAAGCGGACAAATTAAAGACAGCAAAAGAAGAGGCTTGGTAAAAATACATTCCGAGCTGATGAAAGATGAAAGATTTGCCGGTTTAAATATAACTTTCAACGAATTTAGCGAAAGAGTAGAAGATGCTGTTAGTGCCCGTTATAAACAAAGATTAGAAACAGATTATGATGTTATAGCCGTAGATAAAAAAACCAATGATTATTATGTCGTTAGAATAGATGGTGACAAGATTCTTTTCTGTGATAAAACGGATACGAAGAAAATAGTTGCAACAATAGACAGAAAAAATTATAAAACAAAAGTTGTTATAAATGGTGTAGAGTATAACGTTCAGATTGGTGTTCGTGAAAAAAATAGCAATAACATAAATCCGAGTGTTAAGTTTGGTAATGGTATGCATGGTGCCGTAGAAAGAGTTGCTTCTTCTAATGGCCTCCTTCCTTCGGATTTTAAGTATACCGTAGCAACAAAAACAACAGCAAGTGATACAGGTGTGTCTTTCTTAAGAGCTAAAGCAAGAAGTGTACATGGTTTTACAGGTTCGGAAGAAGCTGCAGAAAACTTAGCACAAGCTCAAGGCATTGGAGTCTATAATGCAAATGCAGGTGGTACCAAAGCTCTAAATAACAATATGGATTTTGTTGAAACAAGAGAAGAACAAATGGATATTGCTATACATAGAGCACTTGGTAAGTATTTTGGAATATTTACCGATGCAAACGGAATGCCTGAACAATCGGGTATAATTTTTGTGGAACCAAGTGCCGTTAACAAATATTATGCAAGAATGTTTGTTCAAATGGTTAACAACGGTTATATGCAACAAGGCACTAAAATCAGTAAAGAATTGCAACAATTAATAGATGCTAATAACGATTTGATTAATAGATTAATAGAAGCAAAGAAAAAAGGTAATGAAAGTGATATAGAAGATATAGAAAGTTTATTGGATGAAAATTCTGAAAAAATAGTAAGAATCGTTTCTTCTTCGAAAAATTTGGTAGCTGCAAACGGAGTAAGTGTAGCAGACCTTATAAATGTTGCGGAATATGCTGAAGAGATAAAAGATAAATTGGCAGATGCACCGTTATTGGCTATAGCAACAAATATTGCTTCTACCGGTATGGATGTGAAGTATAAAGGAATAAAAGGTGTATTTACAATAGATGCAAATGATCAAAGAACAAAAGAAAATGATTATCAAACGGCAGGTAGAGGAACAAGATCCGTTAAAAATCCGTCAACATCGGATAAAATTTGTTCAAGAGAACAAATCATGGATGTTGATTATTTAGATGCAGACAAAATTAGTGAATATGACAGAGATTTAAGATCTTATGTTAAATTCCAACAAGGAAGAAAGGATGCAACAAAAAAATTCTTCCAGGAATTGGTTAGAGATCTTTTGGAAGATGCAAAGATACCGGAAACGCAGGAATTAAAAGATAGTATAGAAAATATTGCTGATGAAGTTGATGTTATGAATTTTGTAAGGCATTTAGAAGCCGGACAAAGAGAAAGTTATAAGAAAGCTCTTGTTAGCAGAGCAATGAGTGAAAGAAAACAACATAAAGCAACATTTAAAATAGATTTCGAAGATATATCTGAATATTCTTCGGAAGATTTACAAGTACTGCAAATTTTATCTTATTTGAATCAATCTAACTTATATAATGATGTTGAAGCAAAAAGAAGTAATAAAGGTTTTTATAGAAGAGACAGAAATTCCAATACGGAAACAAGCGGTTTAGTAAATTTATTGTCTCTCATAGAAGATGAAAAAGCGCAAAACGATGATTCTCAGGCAAATGACAGAGATATGGGTGTTGATAGAGAAAAAAGATCTTCATCTGTTTATAACGGTATAGATTCCCAAAGAGTTATTACTAAAGACAGATATATGGATAAATATAATTGGATTTCAAATATGTTAAGAGGTAACAGAACTCTTTCGGATGAAGATTTTATAAAATTGGGTAAATTGTATCAAAAGAAACAAGGACAATCCGCAAAACTTTCGAATGCACAATATATACAGCTCGGTAGAGAATATTTAGAAAAATTAAGAGGCGAAAGTATAGATGCTATTAATGATGAATATTCCTTTGTTCAATATTCCATAGAAGCAGAGAAAAGAGCCATAAATGATATGTACTCCAACAAAATATTATCAAGATTCAGATCTATGGTATCTTCTCAAAAAGCGGCAATAGCCAGAATATCATCAAAATATACTAATAATATTCCCGGAAGAGATCAACAAATAAGAAGAGATTTAGCTGCGCTATTTAAAGAAGCAGGTATAGAAGATGTTGTTGTTGATACAAAATTATATAAAGAAAAGAATTCAATATCAAAAATATTAGCAAGAGTTTTTGATTTGATGCTCAATAAAGGGGCTGTTATTGTAACCACGACTCTTGTCGGTGCGGGAGCCGTAGGTTTAGTATCTTTGCTCGGTATAGCAAGTATAACACCTGTAGGTTTGATTGCTATGGCAGTTATCAGTTTGGGTGTTATCTTGTTTAATATGTTTTTAAGAAGATCTAAAGTTGACAGATACGAAGCATATAAACAGCAGATGGGTGGATTTGAAGATGTTTCTGCAGAATTTGTAAATACCGGAAACTTTAAATTAGCAGGAAATGTTTTAGAAGGTTCATTATACAAGTTATCATCCACAATGGGTAAGATAGGTATTTATGCTCCTGCATTTGCATTTATTGCAGGTGTTGCTATGTTTATCACAGGTGGTTTTGCCGCTCCTGTTATTGCAGGAGTTTTTGCAGCCGGACTTTTAATGTCTGTTGTAAGCCTTGTAACAAGTGCACTTGTTATAAGAGTAGTAGAGGCAGGCGCAAAGAAAAGCGGTATAGATATCGATTCTAAAGCTGTTTCCGATATGAAAGATGTTCCTACAAAGACGGCCGATGGTATATTAAGCGGTTTGGTTGTAGCAGGACTTTCAACAATTGTTACAGCCGGAATTCTTTCATTAATAGGTGCTCCTTTAGCTATTTTTGCACCATTAACTATAGCTGTTTTTGTTGGCGTCTCTTTATTAGTGTATGGATTGTTTTATCTTTTTAATAATGTTCTTCCTGCAAAATATTCGAGAAAGGTAATGGTAGAACAGAAAACAAAGGGAATGTTTAGATCTTTAGCTCCATCTTTTATAGGTTTTGGCGCAGCAGTGGGAATATTTGCATCTATGGCTGCGGCTGCTTTATCTATAGGTACATTTGGTACTGCTATAATGGGAATAATGTTTGTGTTTACTTCTTATGGAGCAATACTTAGAGTTAGAGATGAAATAAGAAATGCCAATGGTGACAGAAGATTAATTAGAAAAGCTCCGGCTATGGTATTAAAATCTTTGTTTACAGAAAATCCTATGGTGTTATTTTCTGCATTGGGATTGATAGCCGGCGGTTTATTTTCCGGCAGTTTAGCTCTTATATTACCGCTTGCTATTGTATCGGTAATAGTAATTGCTTTGGTTTCAAGATCAGATAATAAGGCACTTGAAAAAACAACATTAATTATAATAACAGCTATATTTTCGATGTTTGGAGTAACAACTGTTGCTTCTGCAGCAGAAAATGAAGCAGAAACGGTTATTGAAAATAATGTACAAGAAGAAACTTCTGCAACAGAGGAAGCAGTAGCAGAAGCACCTGCACAAGAAGCACCTGCACAAGAAGCGGCACCTATACAGGAGGAAGCTCCTGCACAAGAAGCACCTGTACAAGAGGCAGCACCCGTACAAGAGGAAGCTCCTGTGCAAGAAGCACCTGCACAAGAGGCAGCACCTGTACAAGAGGAAGCTCCTGCACAAGAAGCACCTGTAGAAGAGGCAGCACCTGTACAGGAGGAAACTCCTGCACAAGAAGCTCCTGCAGAAGCACCGGCAGAAGCCCCTGCAGAGGAAGTTGCCGCCGGTGGAGATGGTGGTAGTGGTGGAACCGAGGGACAAGAGGTAGCTCAAGAGGCAGAGCCTGCTGTGGCACCGGTAGCTGAAGTTAAAGAAGAAGAAACTGCACCTCAATCAGATGTTCAGGATGTTATAGAACCTTTGAATTTAACAGATACAGCTGTAGAAATAGTAGCAGGAACAGAAGAAGTTTCTCAAACAGAAGAACAAGCAGTAACAGAAGACCAGTCTGCAACGGAAGAACAGGCAGAAACACCTGCGCAAGAACAAGCAGAAACTCCTGCAACAGAAGAACAAGCCGGAACACTTGAGGATGCGGTATCAACAGGTGCAGATGCAGCTATAGATGCTGCACTCCCGGGAGTTGATGCATTAAAGGATATTTCAACAGAATTGGGTGAAACTATTGCTGGAGAGGAAACTGAACCTGCTACACAAGAAGGTCAAGTAGAAACTCCTACAGAAGAACAAGCAGAAACTCCTGCAGAAGAACAAGCAGAAACTCCTGCAGAAGAACAGGCAGAAACACCTGCGCAAGGAGAAGATGCAGAAGCTGTAAAAGAAGGTCAGAAACAGGATGCATTAGGGTCTTTAGCGGATGCAGTAGGCAAAGATTCTTACGGAGATATAGCATTCTGGTTACAACAATTGGAAGAAAGCGGATATGAATTTAGTTCTGAGGAACAAGCAGCAATAGATGCAGCGAAAGAAAAAATTGCTCAAGAAGAAGCAAGAATAGCTGCAGAGCAGGATACAGCAATAAAAGAAGGGCAGAAACAAGATACATTAGGATCGTTAGCGGATGCAGTAAGCACAGATTCTTACGGAGATATAGCATTTTGGTTAAAACAATTGGAAGAAAGCGGATATGAATTTAGTTCCGAGGAGCAAGCGGCAATAAATGCGGCAAGAGAAAAATTGGCTCAAGAAGAAGCAAGAATAGCCGCGGAACAGGCAGAGGCAACGGAAGAAGGTAAAAAACAAGACGCATTAGGGTCTTTAGCGGATGCAGTAAGCAAAGATTCTTACGGAGATATAGCATTCTGGTTGAAACAATTGGAAGATAACGGATATGAATTTACCGAAGCGGAACAAGCAGCAATAAGTGCAGCAAGAGAAAAATTGGCTCAAGAAGAAGCAAGAATAGCCGCGGAACAGGAAGCAGCAACAAAAGAAGGTCAAAAACAAGATGTATTAGGATCATTGGCAGATGCAGTAAGCAAAGATTCTTACGGAGATATAGCATTTTTATTACAGCAATTAGAAGAAAACGGATATGAATTTACCGAAGCGGAACAAGCGGCAATAAATGCGGCAAGAGAAAAATTAGCTCAAGAAGAAGCAAGATTAGCAGCAGAGCAAGCGGCAGCAGTAGAAGAAGGCCAAAAACAAGATGTATTGGGAGCATTGGCGGAAGCAGTAAACACGGATTCTTATGGAGATATAGCATTCTGGTTGAAAAAATTGGAAGAAAGCGGATATAAATTCAGTTCCGAGGAGCAAGCGGCAATAGATGCAGCAAGAGAGAAATTGGCTCAAGAAGAAGCAAGGTTAGCTGCGGAACAGGAAGAGGCAATAAAAGAGGGACAGAAACAAGACGCATTAGGATCATTAGCGGATGCAGTAAGCAAAGATTCTTACGGAGATATAGCATTCTGGTTAAAACAGTTGGAAGAAAACGGATATGAATTTACCGAAGCAGAACAAGCAGCAATAAGTGCAGCAAGAGAAAAATTGGCTCAGGAAGAAGCAAGAATAGCCGCGGAACAAGCGGAAGCAACGGAAGACGGCAAAAAGCAAGATGCATTAGGATCATTAGCGGATGCAGTAAGCAAAGATTCTTACGGAGATATAGCATTCTGGTTAAAACAATTGGAAGAGAGCGGATATGAATTTACCGAAGCGGAACAAGCGGCAATAAATGCAGCAAGAGAAAAATTGGCTCAAGAAGAAGCAAGATTAGCAGCAGAGCAAGCAGCGGCAATAAAGGAAGGACAGAAACAAGATGCATTAGGATCATTGGCAGATGCAGTAAGTAAAAATTCTTATGGGGATATTTTATTCTGGTTAAAACAGTTGGAAGAAAACGGATATGAATTTACCGAAGCGGAACAAGCGGCAATAAATGCAGCAAAGGAAAAAATAGCTCAAGAAGAAGCAAGAACCGCGGCAGAAGCAGCAGCGGAGCAAGCAGCAGATACAGCAAGATCCGAGGCAATGGAAGCTTTATCCAAATACGGTTTTACTGATGACCAAATAGATGAATTGTTATTTGAAGACGGAAAATTAAGAGATGATTATAAAGATGCTATAGATAATGCGGTAAAAGTGCAAGAAGCATTTAATCAAGTAAGAAATATGCCGGGAACGGAAAGTTGGAGTGATGAATATATTTATTCTTTAGTAGCCGACGGAAAAGGAATTTTAAAAGAAAATTATTTATCGTATGTAGAGGGTATATTAAACAATGTAAGAGAACAAGCAAGAATAGCATCGGCTTTATCTGAAGTAAAAGGATTGGAAGCAGCAAAAGATTGGAGTGATGATTATATATATTCGTTAATATTGAACGAAGACGGTACTTTGAAAGATAACTATATGGATGCGGTTAACAAAGCAATAGAACAAGGAAAAATAAATGATACTATCGGTACCGTAAAATATTGGTTGGAACAATATCAAAGCGGAAATTCTTCTGCTGCCGGAGACTTGGCATATTGGTATAACCAGCTAACTAAGGAACAAAAGAATGCCTACTTTACGGAAGACGAAAGAGCTTTAATAGAAAGTATAATATCTCAAAGCAGTCAAAGCGGTCAAAGTGGAGATTATTCAGGATATACCGGTGCTTCAGGTTGGACACAACAAGTAAGTCAGGAACAACAAGGTCAGCAAACCGGTGTAGAAGAACAAGCAGCACCGATATCCGGAACAAAATTCAGAGCATCGGATGTTTTAAGACCCGGAGAGACATATTCATATAAATATAATTTTGATTTTGAAAAATATGATTCCGATTTATACAGAGCACATAACTTCTTCACTTCGGAAGAAGGGCAATTTAATACAATGGTTGCAAACTTAACCGAACAAATGAATACGGATTCCGTAGAAACAAGAACGGAACAATTATCTGCTTTCAAACAGTTTTGGAATGATAATGTTGTTATAGGTACGATAGTAGCTGCCGCTCTTGCAGTTGCAGCTATTGCAACAGTGGTATTTCTTGCAGTGCCGGCTCTTACGTTTTCTGCTTTTGTTGTATTGGGAGGACTTGTTGCAGGTGCGGCACTTGGCGGAATATATGTTTATGTTGCATCTCAAAATCCATCAGTGTCACTTCCTTTATTCCAAGCAAAACAAGAAGAAGTTGTAACTAAGAGAACGGAAGCACGTTCTTACACAGAAGTTCAAGATGGTGATTATACTGTTGTAATTACCGGAAAAGCTACAAAAAATAAAGCGGGAATTGTTTCATATACTTATACTAAAACAATCAAAGCCGCTAACGGTAATATGGTTGCCGAAATAACAGTTACTTCTTCTTCCGAAGAAGGTTTGCCTGTAAGTTATACCGTTACAAGTTACGATGAAAACGGTGTTTTAGATAGTGTGGTTGAATGTGCGGATTCCACGGAACAAGTATATACAAAAACAACTTATGACAAGAAAGGAAATAAAGTATACAAAGAAACAATTGACGTAACAGAAGCAGAGCAGATATACAAATCTTTAGGTGTCGGAAATTTATCAACATCAATGTCTTCTTTTGCAACAAATTCGGATACACTTTATCCGTATTTCTCCTTCTTGGATCCTAAACAAAACGGAGACACAACACAGTTATACGATAATTCTTTGGTAGGAATAGAAATCTTACAGGAAGCTGTGCTTAGAGGTGATACGGAATCTTCTGAAGAAGTTCTAACTTTGTTGGAAAAGGTTGCTTCGCAACATCTAAGATTGTCAGATAGAGATGACGAAAATTATGTTAAGACCGGTGAAGCATTATGGGCGGGAATATTTGCTATGTACTGCAGAAATTCCGGAATTGATTTCGGCAGTGATGAAGCAAATGCAAGAGCTAATGATGCTATAGATACAATATTGAGCGATGTTGATAGTTATTTGGGAACAGTAGATATAGATAAAAACGGAACACTCGGATTTGAAGGTATGAAATTTAATGAAGATCAAACTCATTGGGTTTCTACGGAACATATGTTGGATGCGGCAATGTATTATGCATTGAAAGGAGATACGGCTTCATTAAATAAAGTTTTAAAATACATAAAAACAAATTTAGTAAATCCTGACGGAAGTTTGAAACAAGGATTAAACAACAACAACCAAGCTTTAGATACGTATACTTGGGGATATATGATGTTGTCTTCAATAAAAGATATGAACTTGGAAGGTGTTGACATTGATTCAATGTTTGGTGAAAATTTCGTAGATGGTTTACTGGATAAAATGATGTCTTACCAAAAAGCAGATGGTACATTCGGTTTTTCAAATATACAAAACGGTGTGGTAAGCGGCGAATTTACAATGCAAGCTTATGCCGCATTGGCTGCAGCCGGAAGAGAAGATGATGCAAATGCAGTATTGCAATCTGCTATAAAATCCGGTTTAGTTGTAATGGAAGACGGGAATGTATATGTTAAATATACAACGGATGCCGACAGCGGAAAAACAAGAGACAACGAAAATTATCCTGTTTATGCTGACAGATCGGCAGCCGCAACAGCTTGGATGAAATTTGGTATGGAAGAACTTCAGTCTAACCTTAATGGCGGTTCAACCAATATCTTTACAATAGCAAATAATGGAAATGTCGGAACAATAAATGCTCAAAACATAGAAACAATAGATTCTATAGTAACTACATTGAACGGTATAACGATAAATACATCGATTGATGCTAAGAAAGCTACCGAAGATGCTTTGTTAGAGGTAGAAGCTGTCGGACAAACTATATACGACTATTATGAAGCGGGGAATTTGACGGAAGCTCAAAGAGATCAATTGTACGGCTTTGTTCAACAGAAAGCCATGGATATAGATTTGTATGCGGGAAGCAGTGTAAGACAGCCTGTAAATGCTAATGCGGTAAGAACTCAGGAGGCAATAAGAGAAGTAGGATATAGACAATATACCATAACCGACGGAAAATTTGAGTTAGAAAAAACAGGTTCTACATCAGATAAAAGTTCATATTTGGGTAGAGTTAATGCTTTAGCTACGGATACAACTTTCCAAGAATCGGTAGCACAGAAGATGTTTGATGCCATTGTTGACGAGCTTAATAAATTGTTGGGAGTAAACTTCTTAACCGGAGACCTTGTAGGAAAATTGGTAAATAAAATTATCGGAAACGAAGCATATCAAAAAACAGATGATATTTCCACTTGGTCTACAAGAGCGGTTAAAAACTATTTCTCAACGGCTAAAAACTTTGATGATATTTTTGCCGGTCTTTCCGATATGAACAAAGAACAGCAGACGGAATTATTGACAAAACTTATAAATTTTGCAAATACAAATACTATTGCAAACTTGATAAATAATATTAAAAATTCAAAGGATTTGGATGATGCACAAAAACAAGAATTATTAAACTTGGCATACGAAAAGCAAATAAGTTTGGCCGGTTCCTTAACTGATGTAGATAAAATAATAAGATATATAAACAATACGGATTCAAGTATATTGACAGATTCTCAAAAGTCGGATTTGTTAAGACAATCTTATGAAAAAGAAATATCGATTTCAACAACAATTAATCAGTTGAAAGATATAATTTCCAATATAAATAAATCAACTTTGGATGAACAAACAAAAGCTTCTTTGTTGGAGCAAGCATATTTGAAAGAAATAGAAGTATCAACAACTTTTGATAATATATACGGAAGAGTAAGAGATATACAAGATTCAAATTTGAGCGACGCAACAAAAGAAACTTTGATTACTGCCGCCCAGAACAGATTAAAAGAAATATATATTACAAGAATGAACAAAGAAACAAATAGAGCAAACATCAGAAGTCTTAGCAAAGAGATGTTCGATGCTTCAAAAAATAAACAAAACACTAATTTGGGTGTAGAAATTTTGACGCAAGAGATGTTAAATGATTTGTTTGATGCTATTGAAACAAGAGTATTTTCTTTGGATATTTCAAACGGAAGTTATGTAAGAAAAGGTGTGGCTTATAACGGTGTTATTACAAAAACAGCAATGCTTGAAATGAGAGATGCGGGCGATTATCCGAAAGTTAACAGAGAAACCGGTGTATTGGAATCCGCAGATCCTTACATTACGAGAATAAATAATTATATAGCAGAAAATAATTTGGAAGCTACCGTACAACAAAATCTTAGAGTTGAAGTTCGCAAACAACTTGAAACTCTTCTCGGTATTTCTTCCGAACAAATTTTAAGTGATGAAGCTATAGATCAAATGATTGCCGAAGTTACCGTTAGTGCTTCGGACACACAAAAAACTTGGGCAACAAAAGCATTAAACAGACTTTTCTATGATGATAATAGTGTTAATGCCTTGGTAGCTAATATAAAGGATTTGAATTTGTCGAACGAGGCGGATGTTATTGCTATTATAAATGATAAATATTATGACACACTTAATGAAAGATTAGATAACGCTACTACATTGGATGAAGTAAATGATGTAGCCGGTATAATAGCTTTATCTTCTATATTGAGTGATGCACAAAAAGAAAAGCTTAATGAATCTGTTGATTGGTATAAGACAGACTTAGTTGATTTACTTGAAGGGCTTGATAATGTTGCAAAAGTGGAAAATGCTTCTTACTTGGATAAATCAAACGGATATTGGGTAGGTAATTCAATAGTATATCCTAAAGTATTCAGATATTTGGTGACCATGAAAGATGGTAGCAGCATGTATGTTTACAGATATACCGATGGAGAAGATAGATTTTCTATTTCAAATAAAAAAGAGACTTTTGAAGATTTGTCTAACATAATAAATGCTTGGCAAGGTTTAGTTGCCGAAGGATACCAAGTAGAATCGAATTTGGATAAAAATAAAAATCAATATTTTACTATTACAAAAGATGGTGTTAGTGTTGATATATATTTATTCAATGCTGACGGTAAGTATATTTTTGATCTTGAAAAAACAGAAGCACTATTTGATTTGTTTGCAAATTTCAAAACAGATTTGGAAGGATTGAACGACGGATATAATGTAAATGTAAGAACGGATGAAAATAACTATGTATACTTTGAAGTGACAAGAAACGGAGTTACTGCACAAATTTATCCTTATGACGAAAACAGTGAATTGATTGATATCTTTGGTCAGTATACAAGTAAACAAATCGCTGATGTTTATTTATATAATGCAGGTTCTCCGACAGATGTAAGCTTGAAAATGGAACAGAGATTGGATGCGGTTTTATCTAAAGCCGTAGACGATTTTGAACAACTTTCTGATGAAATTGAAAATGTAACACCTGAGGTTGAGAGAGAATTGGCAAGCAAAGATACGTATACAAAAGAAAGCAGAACCCAAAATGCGGATGGCACAGAAACGGTTTTAAGTGTAACTGCAAGAAAAACAACTGCAGGAATATTAATTACATATACAAAACAAGTGTTCGATGCTTCCGGAAAACTTCTTGAGTCTACAGAAGTATCTCATACTCCAAAGGGAAATACATATACAAAAACGATTATTGCGGAAGATGGTACACAACAACAAATTATCAAATCTGATGAATTTGAAACTGAAGATGGAACAAAAGGTATAGTTTATGCCAAAAACTTTTTTGATTCGGAGGGTGAATATTTAGGTACGGAAGAATTTGTGGATTTTCAAACTGAAGCTTTGGCTGATGATGAAGGTGTTGTCTTCTATACTAAAAACAGTGTACTTGAAGATGATGATGGTATATCTGTTGTTGATGTTGATACAACAATTAACAAAGAACAATTAACAAGTTTCTTGGATAATGCTTTAACTCAAAATCATTGTGATGCATTGGGTAGGTTGAAATACTTTACAAACAACAATATAGAAGAAGATACTATTTCACTCGGAAAATTTAATATAAACGGAACAGTACAATACATCTACATCGAAAATATCGTTGATAATGGTGACGGTACATATACTTTCGATGTGATTTCTTCGGCAAATGATAAGAGAACAGATACAAAATCTCTCGGAACGGCAACAATACAAATTGAAGATGAATACGGAAGACTTGAAACGGCACAATATAAAGATATATTCGAAAATATTGAACAATTGAACGGTAACGATTATTATACAGGAATTTCCGTAAAATATGATAAGGATATAGAAAAAGATCCTGCATATCAGCTTGTATTTAAAGACGGAAAGTTTATATATACATACGATGGTGAAGAGGTATCCTTCTCTTACGGATCGTATCATGATATAAAAAATTCGGAAGTAAAAACATTTAATGAGTACGAATTCGGAATAATATCTCCTGCAATAATGTTCGTTCCGGAAACAGTTTATATTGCAGATTTGGATATTACGGTATTGTCTAAAGATTTATATGATTATGCACAAGGAAAAACAAAAGAATTAAAAGATACTGCAGGAAAAATTGTATCAGGCCTTAACTTATATAAGATGGCAAAAGGCTTCTCTGAAACGGGATTGTGTTTTGAAAAAGGTATTTGGTTCACGGATAGTAACGTTAAGTTCAGTTTTGAAAATACCGATGAGCCCGGAAAAGAAGATGAAGGTATGGCAACCGTTACTCATAAACAGAACAATCTTTCAGACGGTAAAAATTACAGAGCCACACGTAGTCAGGAACAAGGTGAGTTACCCGTTTATACCGTAGAACAAGTTCCCGGTGAAAGTTCTCCTATAAGTGTATTTGAAGGTATTACCTATACACAATTGCTTGATACATCAAAATCCGGTTTTACTTACGATACAAATAATTTGGAATCTTTGTTCGGTAATATACAAGATTATTGCGATTATAGTTTACAAGATTTGACATGGACAAGAACAGATGTTATATCCCCCGATGGTAAAGTTATACAAACGAGTTGGGCTGCTTATTCAGAAGAACATGGTTCAACTCCGGTTGTTAAAATAACTCCTGATGGGTATGTCGATTTCTCAATAGATTATGAATATGCAGGTAAGGATCCTCAGTTTAAAGGTGAAGTCTTGGATTGCGGTATCAGATATAATTTGTTGAATCCCGATATGAATCAGGATCCTATTAACCTTGTGTCTATTGCCGGTGTCGGAACGGTTGTATTGGATTTATATAAAGGAACGGCTTTCATTGAAAACAGAAATGAAGACGGTTGCTTGGAAGAAAAATATTATATCACGATGAAAGATACATCAAGTTTATTCTCTTATGAAAGTACGGATATAAGATGGCAAGATACATTAGATGAATATTTTTCGGATTGGAAGGCAATGAAAGATAGCGGTACAATACCTGACTTGATTAATAGCGTAAACAGCTTAGGCGGCGGAAATATTTGGGAAGTAACCAAAGTTGAAGAGTATTCTTATGAAGACGTAGAAGTACAGGATAGTATGTATGCGGATAACAGAATGTATGAAGCTGCTTGGTTAAGAGCGTTGGGAATTCCTTCATATACGAGAACTTATTTGGTAGACGATAAAGGGCAAATTAAACATCAAGATGATCCTATAAGCGAGAGCTATTTTAAAGGTATTAATTGGGATAAAGGAACAATATACAGTGAAGAAAATATTTTTGCAAAAATTGATGGAGAAGAAGAAAAAGCAGCACAAGTAATCAGAACATACCAAAGAGAGATGGATTTCAGAGGAAATGTTTTACAGCAATATGAAATTGAAAACGGCAGATATGTTTCCGGTATTATAGTTCCGGAATATGATCAATACGGAATAGGACAGAGATCTTATTCTCTCGTGTTCGAAGATGATAAAGCTTATGTTGCCAGTGCTTCGCAATTTACCGGCAGAGTAAGTGAAAGAACCATTGTTTATGATAATAATGTTAACACCGTAATGTTTGCACATGAAAGAACACAATTGGAAGATCAAAATCCGTTTGTAACCGGTGATATGTCTGTAGAAAATATTGATTTTAATATTTTTGAAGAGTTACAGGAAAATATACTTGATGATACCGGAAGCTTGAGAGATCCGGAAAGCAAAATACAAACAGAAAAATCTTATATATTGAATAATGCGGAAGGAAGAAATGTTATAACATTATCGAATCTTAGAGTTGATTCCAACGGAGATATAGAAAGAGCCGATCAAAACGATTCGGATGCTACGGATCTTGAAAAGATGTTCGGCTATCCCGCAATTATTTCTTTCAGTAGATACTCACAAGAAGACGAAAGTAATGTCGCGGACGAAAGAAGACAGTTGAATATAGGACATCCTACAACGGTTGTTTCATATGCATATTTAGGAGAGTTAGGTTTCCAACATTACGGAGTAACTGATGCTAACGGTAATGTGACTGATGTTAATGAAGCTATAGATCAAAGTAACTACATTACAAAAATGAATAATTTGCAAATAGTTAAAACTGGGGAAGAAAATGATGAACATATTTCTTTGGTTTACACTATGTATTCGAATCCAAATTTTAACGAAAATAGTTTTATCAACGGTTTGCTTGAACACATTTCAATAAAGAATCAAGAAGTTTTTGAAGATCAAGCGGAAACAGTAACGAGATATCGCTCTCAAATGAGTGGTTTGGATACTGTTGCATTTAAGAGTGACGGATTAAAATATTTTGAAATTTACGATTATGCAATAGTTCAAGCCCCTACCGGGAATGTTGATTATAATACTTACGAAGTTAATGTTATTAACAGAATGGGAAGAGCACAGTACGGATATTTAATGGAAGAAAGTAATCCTAATTTCTCAGTGGATTATTCCGTTTCCGATTGGATGAGCTTTATTGATAATGTTGCTTCCGTAGACGAGAGACTTCGCGGAATAGAAAGGACCACAGGAAAAACTTTAGCGGAATTGGCATCTCAAAATGAAACAAGAAATGAAATTCCTTTTGAGGAAGGCGGACTTCGCATAACAAGAATTTGGTCTGATATGAATGACACAATAGAAGGCGGCACCAGATATATCAATCATAACTACTATGAAGTTAATCATTTGAATGCAGGCAAGGATAAAATTACAGGTGAATTACCTGCGATGACGAGATTTAGATATAAATATGATGATACCGGTGTACTTGTAAAGAAAGAACAAAGTAATATTTTGGGAGATTGGGGAGCCGAATTTGAAAAAGTATCCTATGGCTTACGTAGCTTATGGGAAAATAACAGACCTGTTGCAATTTTCTTGGTTGTATTATTCCCGGGATTAATACTTTACTTTGTTGGAAATCTTATTGCTTCGAAAATCAGATTTAACAAGAGGAAAAAAGCTCTTGAACTTAAGACAACATCTGTTCCTCCTGAAGATCAAGATGAAATTGAAGAAGCCGCAAAACCGAAGAGAATTAGTAATGACACAGCCGCATCAATGACGGAAAAAGTGTATGGCAATTATCAATCAAGATGGAATTTGAATGGTCAAATGTTACAAAGAGCATTTGAAACTTCCGGCATAATCAGAGGAAATCATGTTAAAGATTTTACTCAATGGATACAGGATGTTAAATCGGCATCTCTCACGGGTGCTGCAAGAACAGCATTCATAAATGCAAATTCTTCGATAGATACTGCAAGTCCTGCAATATTGGAAGAGTATACAAATTATGTAATGCAAAGTAATCTTTCACAAGAGCAGACCTCTTTTGAAAAGGACAGTCAAAGCTTATTTGATGAATATCGTTGGTGGATAGAAAATGTAATGGCTTTAACCGTTCCGGAAGCAGACAGAGAAGCGTTTATAAGAAATAATACCGGCGAGTTTTCCAGAGAAGATGTTTTGTTGTTCTATTATATATATATATCTGCGGAAAATCCGAGACAAGATGATATGGATTATAGAAACTATATATTCTTCAAAGCAAAACAAATGATTGCCAACGGACAGGGTGCAAACGTTGGCCCGATGATAAGTATGGAAATGGCAAGAATATTGAATGTTTTGAATGACGGTATTTCTATAGAAGAGCAAATTGCTCAAATGGAATATATATATAATACCGAAATGGCAAAAGATAAAAAGGCAAGAGTACTAAGTAATGGAGAACTTAGAAAACTCAAAAAAGCAGTAGATTTCTATAAGAAGAACAAAGCCAAAATAGACCAAGAAGAAAAAGACTATAAAGCTGCTATACTTGGAGGAAAATCGGAAACTCCCGAAGCAGAATTAGCAGCTAAACAAATGGATAAATATTTCTGGAAATATGGCTTCAGAGCTTTATTTGGTGTGAAATGCGGATTCGGAAACAGATCCAAAATGAGACCTGACGAAGCTATTTCGTACTACGATACAAATGCTTTGTTCAGAAGTGCAGACTATATTCAGGCATACGATTCCTTCATAGATGCTAATATTAGTTCCGGACAATACACCGAAGAAAAAGTTCAAAATACAGATAAAAAGAGCATAACTTTTGCAGGACATGCCGGAATAGTTCCTTTTAGATCATATATTCCTCATTCAGGAGATATGAATGTATTAAGTTTCTCTTTAAAGAATGGCTTGGGACTTTTACAATCTTTAACGAATTTAAGAGGAATTTTATCCGTATGGCTTGGTAACTTATCATTAATAGCGGGAATAATTACCTTTATCCAAACCGGAGGTTTTGTAGGCGGAGCATTGCTTGCAAGTTTGGGGTGGGGTGCATTGGTTCTTGTTGCAGGATTGGCACTTACCGCAGGAATATTTGTATTACTTGGTGCAATATCCAAAACATTGCAAAAAAATCCTGTAAGTAAATATTACGGGGTAGTTACGGATATTTCCGAAGATAGAGGTTTATCTAAAGAAGAAAGAGAAGACGGAAAAGACAGAGAAGATATTAAAACCGCTAAGAAAGCTATGATTAAGAGATGGATACCGCTTATTGCCATAAAAACGGTATTTGAAGTATATATCTTAAATACTGTGGTTGCTTCCATAATGACATTAGGTTCTATAACCACAATGTCTTTAGCCGGTATAGGAATAATGTCGATGGTAAATCCTATGACTATGATATTTATTGCGGGATTAGTATTCTTCTCATTATATGTAAAGCTTTATAACAGTATAGCAAAAGCAACAAAAAGATTTGTTGCAAGAATTAATGCTGATAAAGATAAACCTGTAATTAATCCGGAATCTAAGATTGCTAAATTTTTACCTGCAATAGCAACAACTTTAGGCTCGGTTGGAATTATGCTTGGTTTCTTTGCTCTTATGTCAATTGCAACCGGTCCTGTATTCTTATTATTGTTATCTTTACCGTTTATCTTGTTTACTTTCTTGGATTTCTTTGGCTTTAACGACGTGTTAAAGGCTGGAGCTATTTTAAGACAAAAAATAAGAAGAGGCGCTTTTGTCGGTAAGAGTTGGAGTGACTTCGGTAACTTCATGTTCAAAGATTATGCTTCAAAAGGAGACGTTGCTGTTGATGTCGAATCTGAAGAGTATAAGAATTGGGAACAGATATTAAAAGATTCTTTACCGGAAGAACAATATGCTGCTTTGACACAGGATCAAAAAATAGAGTTATTCTCAAAGACAAATACTTATGATTACACACAACAAGAATTCTTTAGAGATTGGCAAGCTTCTTTCTTATCCGAAAAGGTTGAAAAGAGTCTTACCGATCATCAAAAAGAAATTGTTTTTGCAATGTATTACAACAAGATTATCGAATCTTATTTTAGAGAAAGTAAAATTTCTCGCGAAGAATATGATGCATATAGATTTGTTATATCCGATTACAAAGGTGAAGGAAATAATTTTGACAGACAAATTTTGAGATATCCTGATTTATCGAAGGAACCTTCAAGTTTCGGAGCAAGACAGTTATTCTACAGATTGCATCAAGAAACAAGAATTAGAGCAATACAGGGATATAGAACACCTGAATTAAGAGATATAAGTGTAAGTGTTGTTATTCCTACAAACAACGAAGCTGTTACTCATTTGTTAGATAACGATGGTAAGGGCGGTGCAAATTCAGAATCACTGAATACCGTTGTTGCCGATGGACATACCGTTCTTTCTCATTTGATTAATGTTTATTCCGGTGAATGGAGTAACCTTATCAGCAGAGTTGAAAGCGGAGTTGATTTTAGAGGCAGACAAAAAGAGCTTACGGAAGACGACTTGGAAGTTATAGAACAGATGAGACAGATGATGTTAAGCGGCAATGTTATAAAAGGGAAACTACTTAGAAGAGCTGACGGCTCGGAATTACCGGATTGTTGGGTAAAAGAAGAAATTTCCAGATGGGCTGATCCTAAGTTGCAACCTTTGTCAACATTACATGTAGGAATGATGAATTTAAAAGATACATTGTCTTTCTTGGCAGAACTTGAATATAGTAATACCAGAAAAGGAATGTCTGATGAACAATGGGATGCGGAAGCAAAAAGAATAGTAAGTGATTTTGGTTGCTTACAGATTTTGAGCGGATATCAATCTTATGGAGCTGTTCTCGGAAACGGAGCTTTCGTTCCGGGATCCGGAAAAGCACTTGATGATCCGAGAATTATAGGATTATTTAGAAACTTAAAAGAACTTAGAGAAATGATAGTTCCGGTAATTCATCCCAGAGAACATTCTTATGATGATTATATGAAACTCATAGATTTAAGAAACAGGGGCTTGTCTACAAATTATGATAAGAATTTGATAGCTGAAATTGAAAAAACAGAGATTGGACAGAAATGGAAGGCCGGAGAAAGAACCGACGATAAAATTAAATTGGTTTCATATAGAAGATTAAAAGCCGAAGATGTAACATATGCTCAATACCAGGAATTGTTATCTAAAAAAGCGGCTAATATGTTAACTACGGATGATGAAGCATTGTTAACAGCTATAGAAGGTGAAATTGCTAAAGAAAAAGCAATATACGACAGATGGCAGGCAGAAGGAAGAGAAACTGCTTTGGTATCCGACTACGAAAGAGACGGTGTAGAAGCAATATTTGCTCATAATAACGGAAAATTAACCACAGTTGTTTTTGATGATTCAAAGACTTATGTAACATTACATTACGGTGCAAATGGTATCATGGGACAAGGAAAGGTTGACCACCATGCATATTTGGAAAGTTATATAACAAATAAATTTATATTCCAGTTGGATATGAACCAAGGTATTTCAATGCAGAGTGCATTGAGTATATTTGGAGCATTACAACCTTTGTTACAAGATGATGAAGTTTACAATGTTTCTTTACAAGAAAAGATTCCTACGGAGAGATTGTCCGGTGTCGGTAAGAAAGGTGCATTAGCAGAATATGGATTTAATGCTTCCCATGAAGATATGAATGAAATGTTCCAATTGCATATGTACGGACATCCTAATTTCTTAAGAACAAGTTTTATTCAATCTAAATCCGGTCAAAGTAAATCCGTAGTGAGTGAAGATGCTACGGGTGGAAAATCCGCAAAAGCCAAAGGCGGTAAAACAGTAGATGCTTACGGATACAGTGTTGATAAAACAAGAGAAACATGGATAATCGGTCATACGGGAATGGTTTCAAAGTTCGCTATGGGTAGTGCGGAAATGAACCAATCTCCGTATATTCATGATTATAACCAAACACAAAGAAAAGCATTTGGTATATTTGGCGGAATTTTTGCGGAATCGATAGATTTTATAGAAGGTCCGGGATTTTATGTTAAAGAAAAATTGGTTGTTCCTACTGTTGGCGTATTCTTGTTTGCAATATTGTTTATGGGAATAAGCGGATTTTCGGGCTTTAGTTTAGCTTTTGTGTTGGCAGCATTAGGACTTGTTTTATCTCAGACAAGTGCTGCTACGGGATTAGTTGCTAAATTCCTGGAATACGAAGATGGAGGAAAATATTCTCGTTTTGGAAATCATCCGATACTGAACAGAATTTATAATTCTTTTGGAGATCTCGGAAGATGGGCAAAGGGATTAGTTGCTAATTTCACATATTTTGTTACACAAATAAAAACACATCATACCGGACAAGGGGCCGGTGATGCCGGTAAGGCAGCTTACGTAGGAACGGGAAGAGGTTCCGGGTTAGGGTTTGTGTCTATATTTAAGGGTATAGATTCAAGAGCTTTTGATTCTCATCTTGCTCCTGCAACATCAACAATATTACTTATAGCTGCGGCATTTACATTTAAATTCAGCTTAACATTAGGTTTATCTTTCTTATATGTATTGATACCGTTTGCATTTATATTGGGTCAGGTTCAATTGAGAAACGGTTTCAATATTTATCATGATGATGCATCTCTTGTTGCTAAGAATATTTGGTCAGAAGTTAAAAATTGGTGGGGATTGCTATTCAATAAACCTAAAAAAGATGAAAAAACCGGTAAAACACCTGAGAGAATACCGTTTGTATTAACTTTTATAGTAGGCGGTACCACTTTACTAACACTATTTGTTGCAAGCTTACCTGGATTGATAATAAAAGGTTTGGTAGAGTTTGGTCAATATTTGGCTAAACAGCGTAATTCTAAGGGTGGTTCTTACATGTTGTCGGTTTCTCCGATTTTGATACCGTTAGCAATAGTTGCTCTTCCTTTAATTGCGTTAGTACTTTACGGATATAATAAACAAAATAAGATTTCATACGCAAATAAGGAAGTAATATCGGATTTACAAAGACAAATAAAAGATTTACAAAGTGAAATTGCAGCCGGCAATGATATTGCAAAAGATGAAATCAATAAGGGCTTGGATAACAATAAAATTTTAGAAAACAAAATAAAACAACTTGAAACATTATTGTTACAATCTTATTCAAAAGAAAGAACTGAGCAGATAGTTTCAGAAATAAAAACAGCAGCTTCAGAAGAAGAAGTCGGTGAAGAAGAAGCAGTAGCGGTAGCAGACGAAGAACTTACTGAATTGGCGGAAAAAGTGGCCAGAGCGAAAGAATTGAAAGCAAGCGGCAAATTGACACAGACAGTACTTGACGAATTGAAAGAAACGGCATCTAAGGTAGTAATAAAGAACAGTGATTCCAATGAAGCAAAGATAGCAAAGGTAGAAGGATTAAGAGATTTCTTGGAAGTATACGGTTTCTATGCGGGCGGGAAACATTACGATTACAGGCCGATAGATTTAATAGTATTTGAATTACAGACTAAGGCGGGATTTGGTTTGTTGGGATTGGAAGAACCATCATTCCAAAACGGAAACATAACGCCGTATTCAGTAAAAGACGGAAAGACGCCGATAGTAAGTTACGATTATTTACAAGCGAACAATGAAGCGAAGAACATACAGAATATAATCTATATGTATTTGAACGGAGGATTGGGAGAGAGTGTAAAAGGAAGAGAGCCGGTAATATTTGCATTGAATCAATTCAAGAATGTTATGAAAGCAGCAAGAGCAGCAAATGATGCAGAATCGATTGAAATATTATCTAATATGGCTAAAGAAAGAGATTTGTTTGGGAGATATTTAACAGACGATCAAATTGCAAGATTAGAGAAATACGGATTTATTCAAGTAAATCCATATGATTTCTATGATGAATCGGGTAAAGTAAAAAAAGAAGTAGTAGTAGGTAAAAAGACGATAAAAGTACCGGCATTAACGGGAAAAGCAACCGATACGCCGTTTGTTGTTAAGATGGAAGACGGAACATATGAATACAGATCGATAATGGATATTAAGATGGCGGAAATGGCCAACCATGAAGGCATAGCGGCATTGCAGATTGTAGGCCCCGGCGGAGAAGCAAATGCAACGGATATATTGAAATTGATAGAAGCTGAAGAAAGCTTATTAGATTCGACATTTGAGAAAGGAGCATTGCAGACTAACGGAAAAGGCGGCGGAATACTTTTACAGGAAAGATATTATTCATGGAAGAATACGGGAGAAGGATTTAGTATTGATTTTGATAATATAAATCCGGGAGGTCATGGAACAGTATTCTTTACATTGTTCTCATCAATAATTCCTAATATAAGACAGATGTGTGAAGCAAACGGTATAGATGTTAATAAATTAACGAGACAAGATGTAGAGAAGTTGATGACGATGTCCAAAGAGTTATTCTTTGGAAACGGAGACGGATTGAATTCGGCACCGACAGGAAGAATAGGTGCAGCAACGATGACGACAGTACCCAGAACGGATGTAGATGCGAAAGGCGGAATGATAGTAGCACTTAAAGTTAATGTAAACGGTAAAGAAGAAGAATTCCCGTACTTATTGGAGAGAGGAAATGTATCCGATGCAGATAAAAAAGTATCGGAAGCATTACAAGAATTATTTGCAAGATATGGTTTAAAACCGATAACAAAAGATGCATTGGCGAAAGAAGCACAAGCATACAGACAAGCAAATAATATAGAAGAAGCAGAGACATTAGAAAGATTAATGGCATTGTTTGATCAGTATGGAATAAAGGAAATGAGAGATGTAAGATCTCAAGCATTCAATACGAACGGAATACAATTCAACAATGTATTAATGGGATTGATATTTGTAGGATTGATAGATATTTTAGGAGAGAAAGAGACATATCAATTATTTGCATCACCTACAATAACGAGTGACAAAGGAAGCTATACGAAATATGAATGGGCTATAGGACAAGTATTGTTATGGGGAAATATGAACTTAGAGATATTGAGAAGACAAAATCCGCAAGTAGATAATTTATTGAATACGATATTAGGTGAAGGCAAACAGATGGCGACAGTAGTAATGTCCAGTCCGGAACAGAGAGAAGAAGCAGGATTTACACCGTTTAAATTTGTAAAAGATATATTGTTGTTCTTCAAGGGAGGATTTATAAACTTAAAGAATAAATTCTCGTTTAACGAAGGAACAAAGACGGATGTATTGGGTGTAACCGGAGCAAGTGAAAACAATTTATTCTCTGTATATTATGATTGGGCATATTTTGATAATGAAGCGGAAAGTTTTGTAGCGAAAGGAGATATAGCTGCAAATCATGTTATAGTTAGAGGGAAAGTAGAATTAATAAATGAGTCCGGTAAGCATGTAGATGTATCGCCGGAATTAATGAAAGCATACGGATTGAGTGAAGAAAACGGCAAGGTTGTATTAGAGAATATAACAGTCAGAATAGATAAAAACGGAAATATGATTGTTTCACAGGACGGTAAAGAAATAAGAGCAACTTCCGCAACGGAATATGAACAATTGATATCTAAATATGAAGAGCAATTCCCTAATATAAGAAAAGAGTTGGAAATATTTGAAAACGAATTGTTGGCAAATAAAGGCAAAATGATAGGTGTACAATTTACGGATGAAAAAGTTAGAGAGGGCTTTGTTGATGAAGATTCGGTATATTTAGCTATTGCTGATATACTTGAAAAGAAATACGGTGAAAAAGAGATGAGAATAAGAGTTGACGGTGATGCGATATATTATGTTGATGGAGAAGCAAAGAAAGGAAAAATCTTCTTTGTAATGCACGATGGCACCATTTCCGAAGATGATATTGAAAAAATGATTAGGGATGCAAATAGAGCGGCAGAATTAAGAGAATCCGCAAGACTTTCTGCAGAAGATGCAGCAGAAGCTGAAGCAGCAGCCGAAAGATTAGAACAAGCAAAAGCTGCAGATAAAGCACTTATGGCATTAATGGAAAAAGTGGCCAGAGCGAAAGAATTGAAAGCAAGCGGCAAATTGACACAGACAGTACTTGACGAATTGAAAGAAGCGGCATCTAAGGTAGTAATAAAGAACAGTGATTCCAATGAAGCAAAGATAGCAAAGGTAGAAGGATTAAGAGATTTCTTGGAAGTATACGGTTTCTATGCGGGCGGGAAACATTACGATTACAGGCCGATAGATTTAATAGTATTTGAATTACAGACTAAAGCCGGATTTGGTTTGTTAGGATTGGAAAATCCTTCATTCCAAAACGGAAACATAACACCATATTCTGTAAAAGAAGGGGAATCGCCGATAATAAGTTATGATTATTTACAAGAAAACAATGAGGCAAGAAATATACAGAATATAATCTATATGTATTTGAACGGAGGATTGGGAGAGAGTGTAAAAGGAAGAGAACCGGTAATATTTGCATTGAATCAATTCAAGAATGTTATGAAAGCAGCAAGAGCAGCAAATGATGCAGAATCGATTGAAATATTATCTAATATGGCTAAAGAAAGAGATTTGTTTGGAAGATATTTAACAACCGATCAACTTGCAAGCTTAGGCAGATATGGCTTTATTCAAATAAATCCATATGATTTCTATGATGAATCCGGTAAAGTAAAGAAAGAAGTAGTAGTAGGTAAAAAGACGATAAAAGTACCTGCATTAACAGGAAAAGCAACAGATACACCGTTTGTTGTTAAATTGGAAGACGGAACATATGAATATAGATCGATTATGGATATTAAGATGGCAGAAATGGCCAACCATGAAGGCATAGCGGCATTGCAAATAGTTGGTCCCGGTGGAGAAGCAAATGCGACAGATATATTGAAATTGATAGAAGCAGAAGAAAGTTTATTAGATTCAACATTTGTAGAAGGAGCATTACAAACGAACGGAAAAGGTGGCGGAATACTCTTACAAGAAAGATATTATTCTTGGAAGAATACAGGAGAAGGATTTAGTATTGATTTTGATAATATAAATCCTGGCGGACATGGAACTGTATTCTTTACCTTATTCTCATCTATAATCCCGAATATCAGACAGATGTGTGAATCAAATGGCATTGATATTAAGAAATTAACGAGACAAGATGTAGAAAAATTAATGGAGATGTCAAAAGAATTGTTCTTTGGAAACGGAGACGGATTGAATTCGGCACCGACAGGAAGAGTAGGCGCAGCAACGATGACGACAGTACCGAGAACAGATGTAGATGCAAAAGGCGGAATGATAGTAGCACTTAAAGCTAATGTAAATGGTGAAGAAGTAGAATTCCCATATTTATTAGAGAGAGGCAATGTGTCTGATGAAGATAAAGCAACTTCGGATGCTTTGCAAGAGTTATTTGCAAGATATGGATTGAAGCCGATAACAAAAGCTGCATTGGCAAAAGAAGCTGCGGCATATAGAAGTGCAAATAATGAAAAGGAAGCAAAGACATTAGAGAGATTGATAGAGTTGTTTGATAAATATGGAATAAAAGAAATGAAAGATGTAAAATCTCAAGCATTTAATACAAATGGAATACAATTTAACAATGTATTAATGGGATTGATTTTTGTAGGTTTGATGGATATCTTAGGAGAGAAGGAAACATATCAATTATTTGCATCACCTACAATAACGAGTGACAAAGGTAGTTATACAAAATATGAATGGGCAATAGGACAGATATTGTTATGGGGAAATATGAATTTAGAAATATTGAGAAGACAAAATCCTCAAGTAAACGAATTGTTGAATACAATATTAGGCGAGAACAAGACGATGGCAACAGTAGTAATGTCCAGTCCGGAACAAAGAGAAGAAGCAGGTTTTACACCATTTAAATTTGTAAAAGATATATTGTTATTCTTCAAAGGCGGCTTTATAAATGCAAAGAACAAATTCTCTTTTAACAAAGGAACAAAAACAGATGTATTAGGTGTAACAGGTACAAGTGAAAATAATTTGTTCTCGGTATATTATGATTGGGCATATTTTGATAATGAAGCGGAAAGCTTTGTTGCAAAAGGAGATATAGCAGCAAATCATGTTATAGTTAGAGGAAAAGTTGAGTTGATAAATGAATCCGGTAAGCATGTAGATGTATCACCGAACTTAATGAGAGCATACGGATTGAGTGAAGAAAACGGCAAAGTTGTGTTAGAGAATATAACCGTTAGAATAGATAGAGAAGGAAATATTATAGTTTCTCAAATCGGACAAGGAGAAGTAATTACTCCTGCAACCGTAGCTGCACAAGAAACGAAAAAAGCTGTTGCAGCACCTACGGGAACAGAAACTCAGAAAACAGTAATTAATTTCTTGTTCAAAGGCGTAAGCAAACAATTGGTATTCAATTTCGGTACTACATTGCTTTCTACTATGCAGGACGGTTACAGAAAATTAGCTTCAATAGAAAATAATTTCTTAAGTCAGGCTGACTTGAAAAATATTTTGGAAGATAAAGATCATTATATAACCGAACCTGTTAAAGAAAGCAAAGGTAAAGCATGGGAATTGAGAACTAAAGACGGTATCTTTATAGGTAAAATTATAACAACCGAAAACGGTAATCTTGCTTTAGTTACGAACAAAAACAAACCTATAACATTTAAATTTAATGCTATGATAGGTAGATCTGCAGATGCAAATGTAAGTGAGATTGCTTACAGCTTAAATAAGAATTCAAGAAAAATATTTGATTTGTTGGATCCGAATACACAAGAACATTTAATAGCAGCAGCAGACTATAAATTCAAAAACAGAATTCTTCCTAACGGAGACTTAATAGTAAGAGATAAATTAGTAAGATTTGCTGTTGGCGATAATGTGTTGAATGCGGAAAATGTAAGTCAAACAGGTTTGACCGCATTTGATAAAGCGGTAGCAGAGAGTGTTGCCGCATACAGAATATCTACAAATTATAGTTTGGCTGAAATGAACGAGTTGTTGTTATCCAGAACATTTAGAGGATATCAATCCGTTCAAAGACAGGAAATGTACTTCAAAGTAACTTCTAAGACAAATCTTGAATATATCAAGAAAGGTAACTTGCTCAGAAGCTTTGAATCTGCGGGCGTAACTACATTGATTATTCAAGAAGACAGTTATACTGCAAACCTTGAAGAGATAGTTAAATACATAAAAGATCATGGATTTGAAGTTGTTATTGAAGTTGATGCAAACAACATAGATGAATCTAAATTAACAAGTTTGGCACAGGCAGGATTAACAGGTATAAGATTTGTTGTTAAAAATGATGTTACTAAAGAAAATATAGGAAGTGTTGTAAACGGATTAAGTGAGGATTATAAGAATAAAGTACTTCCTTTAATAAGCAACTTTAGAACAATACCTGCAATATCTTATGATTTCAGCAATAACAGAGGAAGAAGTTCGAAATTGAATATCAGTAATGAAATTATAAGAACCGTTGCCGAATTTATAAAAACAAACGGTTTGGAATTGGTTGTAGATGCAAAAACCTATGTTGAAACCGAAGAAAACTATATCGCTCAAGGCAAAGATATGAACAATTTAAGAGATTTCGTTGAATTAAGAGACGGTGCTAAAATAGTTGTAAGAGTAAGTGATAAAGATGCGGAAGATGCAGGTATATTCGACAAAATAAAGAAAGCCGGTGCGGTTTGTGCTAAGACAATAGAAACATTAAAGAAAATTAGAGTTATGGATAGCTTGAAGAATAATGCAAGATTGAATGGTAGAGATTACAGTTTAAGTGATATATTCGGTGAAAGTATATCGGAACTCTTTATTAACGGTGGTACAAGTGAAGATCTTGATACTATCAGAAAATTCTTAGCCGGTCAGGAACCGTTGAGTTTGGAAGCATACAATAGATTATTCAGCGAATCTGCAAGAAAAGCTATAGACGATGTTATTGCAAATAACAATGCTAATAAGAATGATAAAGATGTATTAACCGGATTTGCGAGAGACTTTGTTATAGGTTCCATGACAAAAGAAATAGAAAGTCTTGTTATTCCTTCCGAAGTTAGAAGTGTAGGTGATAATTATAAAGTTCTTGTCGGAAGTGCATTGTTGATGATGGTTAACGGTGTTAATGTTAATGATATTACCACAGAAGCAAATAAAGCTGTAATTGATGGCAGTAAATCTATTTCTCAATTGTTGAACGAATCCGGACTTGCAAAGAGTATCTTGAGTATGTGGAAATCTGAAGATATGAAGATAAGTATTGAGGAAAAAGCAGATACAATTGCTTTGGCAGGACTTATAAAACTTATACTCACAATGGATACATTGTTGCCGGAAGGCGAATCATTAATGTCTTCACTCGATGTTTCGTTAGACGGAATCAAGGGAATTTTGGCAGCAGCATAATCAATACAAATAATGAATATGGCAAAGATATACACTTTGCCATATTCATGATTATAAAGGGTATTAATGAACAAGAAAAGTATAACACTATTCAAAAAAGTCTGTGCGGTAATCACATCCGTATGTTTTATGTTTACAATTATCGGCAACAATTTGTTTGCAGCCGTTAATGTTGATACTTTGCAATCAAAAAAACAATATTTTGAAACAAAGAATGAGAATAATTTGAATTCTTTATTCTCAAGCAAATACGGAAAAATTGTTTCTTATAACGATAACAGCAGCGATACCGTTATAATAAATATACAAGATTTGCATTGCGATTATTCCGTTCAAAAAAACATATATTATTTGATAGATGAAATATCCAAAAAATATAATATTGATAAAGTTTATGTCGAAGGTGGAATCGGTAATATAGATACAAGTTTTTTTGCAAATATTAATTCTCAATACAAACAAGATGTTTTGGAAAAAATGTTGAAAGACGGCAAACTTACGGGAACGGAATATTATTCGGCTGTGACCGGTAAAGTAAATTTGTTAAAAGGTATTGAGAAAAAAGATGTATATTTGAAAAATATAGTTCGCTTAAACGATATAATAAAATCAAAAAAAGAAATTTCTGTTTATTTGTCTAAAATAGAGAACGAAATAGATCTGTTAAAATCAAAATATTTAAAATCAAAAAATAAAGAATTCGATAAATTGTTAAAACAATCGGAAAAGAAAGAAATATCACAAGAACAGTTTATAATAGGATTGTTTAATTATGCAAAGAACAATAATATATCTTTAAAAAATTATGAAAACTTACAAATATATTTAAGTTTGTTTAATTATTCCGTAAACAATAAAAAGGTTCAAAAAGAGCTTGTTGCTTTATTGAAAGACATAAAACAGTCTTTATCTTATAGAGAATATAATAATCTTATAAATCTAACATCTAATTTAACGGATATTCAAAAATTAGGGGTTTTTGCAAGAAAATTTTGTGATGAAAACAATATAAATTTAAACAAATCATATCCGGACTTAAACAAAGTTTTTGAATTGAAGGAAAAGTCCGTAAAATGCAATCCTGTAGAGTTGGTAAAAGAAGAAAGAAAATTAGTAGATGTGTTAAGAACATATTTGTCTGATACGGAAACGGAACTTGAAATTGCTTATCTTAGTGATTTTGAACATTTTTATAGAGATTATTTATCTGCAAGTTTAACGGCAAGTCAGTGGGACTATGTCAAGTTGGGTTTGGATAAATTTAAAGAATTATATGCAAAATATTCTATATCCAACGATATTGATAAATTGGAAAAATATTCTAATCTTTTGACGGAATTTTACGATGTAAACACAGAAAGAAATAAAATTTTTATCCAAAAAATGGGCTTATCAACCAAATCCGTTTCACCCATTCACCCGTTCACCCATTCATCTGATATTTTCAGCAAAGCTAAAAATATCATTGTCCTCGTTGCAGGCGGTTACCATACGGACGGTATAAACGATATCTTAAATAAAAAAGGTTATTCGAATATAACAATAACTCCGAATATTGCCAATTCCACACAAGAATCGAGAATGGAATATGAATATTTGGCACAGAAACAGGCTATGTCTATAAGACAGATGATAGCATTGGGATTAATATCGAATGCAACTCCGAAAGATCAAATTTTAAGTGTAGCTGCCACTTTGCTTAAAAACCAAAATTTAGATGGTATAAATATAAACATATTAGTTCAGCAGCTAAATCAACTTTTCTCTCAAGATATAACAATTTCTTTAATGGAAGAAGGTAAACAACTTGAAATTACATTTGAAGACGGTTCGACACAAATTATAGATGTGGAAGAAGACATTGTAAAACTTATTCGTGAACAAGATATGCAACAGCTTCCGGCAAGGCCGTTGGTTCAAGTTCCTACCGAGAGATTGGAAAATATTTTGAATACTGTTGCCGGCGCCGTAACAAAAACGACATTAAATTACGGAACAGGCATAGTTGTTCCGCAAGTGTATCAAATAAGTAAAGATGTTTGTTTATTTATGGTTGAAAATAAGTTGTATTTAGGTAACGGAGCAGTATGGGAAATTGCAAATTCCGAATATAACGGTCAAACATTAGACGGGGTAGAACCTGTTGTTTACGAATATATGCCCGAATTTATGCAAAGAGCTATGTTAAGTAAACAGCAAAGAACGGACAGAAACAGGAAAATGAGTTTTAGGTCAGTAATAAAAAGAATAGTTCCGTTTATTCTTGCAGTAGCAGTAACGATTTCACTGATAGCATGTAATTTGGTAAAACCTATAGATAGCAATAAAGTTTATGAACCATATGGTATAGAAACAATTGAATTGTCTAACGAACAAAGAAGGTTTAATTCCGAGATTGAAGGTTTGTTGGAAGAATATCGTGCCGGTAACGGAGCATATAAATCTTTTGTTTACAATCTTATTAACGATAGTTTACCTTTGATTCCCGCAGCAGGAGATGATAAACGTGCATTAATAAATATTGAAAACTTATATGATCAGGCGTTGGTAGCGTTGGCTTACATGCAGATGGGAAATACGTATGAGGCTGCAGAAATTTTAAGTGCTATTGATTCAAACGGTGGTTTATATATGTCTAATTTAGAAAACAGACAAAAAACCGGTGAAATAGTTTGGGTTGGGATAGCCGCAGTTCAATATAAATTGTTGACAGGAGATACTCGCTTTGACGGATTAATAGAAAAAGTAGATGCCTATATTAACAAAGTTCATAGAAGTGAAGGTTTTTATTACGGAGAACTTTCAAACAGATATGTTTCTACCGAACATATGTTTGATATTATAGCTTATTTCAATTTAAGATCTTTGTTATACGGAGAAGAAGAAAGTACTAAGAAGGAAGAAAACGAAGCGTTGTTAATTGAAGCAGCTGAATATTTATATTCTAATTTGTATAATTCTGAAACCGGTTCTTTAAAAAGAGGAGCAAATGATACTTTTCAAGCTTTGGATACTTATTCTTGGGGAATTCAAGTTTTGCTTTCTATAAAAGAAGTTAATCCGGAAATATATGAAAATTCATCTTTATCTGAAATTGATATAGAAAGACTGTTAGAATATGTGGAAAATAATTTTGTAGCCGATGTTGAATATAAAGGTACAAAATATGAAAATCTTTACAGATGGAGTAATGAACAAGATAGTCCTGTAAGTTTTGAGTGGACAATGCAGATGGCTATAGCGTACGAAATGCTTGGCAACGAATATAAAGCGGATTTAATAATGAGGGATGTAGATACATATTCTAAGGCAATGGGCTTTGGAAATCATATTCCTTATTCCGATACAAATGGTGTTTATAATTACACTTCTAACGGTTGGAAAGTATTTGCTGTTCCCGCAATTTGTACATCTGTTGGTCAGAGAGTTCAGTATGAATATGGTACATTTTTTCTTCCGATAACAAGAATAGAAGGGGCAGATTACGGTATTGATGTTTCAAATGAACAGAGATTGTATTTTGTTAAACAAGATGGGACTAACTGGAGAACTTACGGAGCCCAAGAAACAGTTAATTTGTTGGATGCTAAATCAATAGAAATAGAATTGGAACTTTTAAACGATGTCCCTAATGCATGTGTGCAACTTCAATTATTAACATACGATGATGAAAATCGTCAAAATTTAGAGGGCACATCTTTCGGCCTTTATGATCAAAAATATTATTTTGATTCGGACGGCAAATTAAAAATAAATCTTGATATGAGAGATTTCTTGGGAACAGAAACTTATGAAACTCCTGAAATGATAACAACGAATTTGGAGTACATAAAATTAATAGTAATTGCAGGTAAAACAAGTTTCGGAGAAGTTATTAACACCAAATCATTAGACTTAGATGTAAAGAAGGTTACAATAACATATGTTGATGGAACAAGTAAGGTTTATACTTTATTGGGAACGCCCACATATTCACAAAGTGAATACGCATCTGATCAACCAACGACATCAATCTTACCGAATACAATACAAAAAATAAACGATATGATATCCGGTGGTATTTTTTCCATAAAGAAAGCATTGCTTGAAATTATTAATGAGGAAACATTTAAATCATTTTTCAGACCGGTAAATTTTGTAAATGAACATATAAATACAAAGGGTGCAAAAATTTTAACGATAGCTACGGCTATTACATTCCTTGTTGCATTTGGAATGTCAATGTTGGCTCTGTATGGAGCATATAGCCTTATAGTGCAGGCCGCTTTATCGTTGGCGGCATCTTTGTTGGCAGCATTTGATGTTAATGTCGGTACTCATATAATTATAGATTACAGATACTTAAAATCCGTAGGTTTGGCTGAAGCCGTAAAACTGTACGGAAAAGAAAATGTTAAAGTTCTTAAAGACGGCAACCTTTCAATTAATGATAAAGAAAAAACTGTTCCTATATATGTGATAAACGATAAACCTAAAAATGCGGCGGATTTTAATTTTAAATCTGTCCCTGTCAAAGTTAGAACGCAAGATGGCAGAACGGTTAAATGTTGGATTGGCAATTATAACGGTGCAACAGTGTTGTTTGCAGATGGTGCGAATTATGAAACTATAGTTAGAGATTTTGGTAAAACAAGACAGTTTGAAACCGTGTTCGGTAAAAAAGCGGCATTGAAAGCAAATGTTGATGTTATCGAAATAGATATGAATAATCCCGACAGCGGACTGAATTATTCTCAATCCGGGAATATTATCGTCGGTGCTAATATGGTTAAGACCGAAAATACTATTGATTTGCAAAAAGAAATTTCATTGCTTAAAAATAGGGCAATAGAAGCCGTAACAATTAATCAAAATGTTGCAGTTTATATAGATGATGCTCCCGAAACTGTATCCGTATCGCAAGATTTTATTAATACCGTAAACCTATATGTGAAAAATGATAATTTGGGAACAAATGTAAAAATATTGTTTTCAAACAATTATATAAACAAAATATTAGAACTTTTGGAACAGGAACTTGGAAATAAACAAGCTGCTCGTGAAAGATTAACGGAAATAATAAAACAATTGAAAGATGAAAACAAAGAAATTGTTGTTATGTTTGATGAAGTAACGGAAGCAACAAACTTAACCGAATACAATCAATACGGAATATTTTCATATATTGCAAATAATGAATACGTTGATGGTATAACGGCTACTAAAACTCAAACGAAATTCGTTACGAATTTAAATCAAATTTACGGTTTTGACGGAAGTTTATCCATAATAAAAGTAAGTGCTTTCAAAAAAGAACTTGAAAAAGCATCCGGAATATTTACATTCTTAACATCGTCACTTAATTTAAATGAATATTTAAAAACAAGGAATATCAACTTTATTAAACAGGTCGCGAACAATTTCGATTTCGACCAAATACCTGTTATGGATATTAATATAATCGGTCAAATTTTAACAAGTTCACAAAACAAATTTGAAGATTTATCGAAATATTTAACCGGAACCGATTCCGTAACGATGTATTATCTCGGTTTGTCCGACGATGAGCAAAGAACGGTATTTATGGAAGAAATATTAAAGAGAGCTTTGGTTATAAATTACTTAAGAAGTTTCGAACAGGATAACGCATATTACGGTTTAAAGGATAAAAGTTTGGAAAATGTGTTGGCTAATGCTTTATTTGAAAGATATACGCTGAAAAAGAATTTCAATATAAGTACGGATGTAAATTTAGGTGAAACGTTTGAAACTACAGCCGCTGAAATTGATCTTAAGTTATTAGAAAAAATATCTCAACTTTCACAAAAAGCTTTTGAAGAAAAAGATCCTCAAGCTATAGACGATATAATAAAATTAATTCCTTTGTATGCGGAAAGAAATATTGATTTCCGAACCGCTACCGATATAGATGTTATGGAAATCAAAAATATCAAAGGAATTTTGAGTGCGGCATAATATTCAATAAATATAATAAACGGGATAGAAATAACAATATTATTTCTATCCTGTTTTTTATTAATAAAAACTTCCAAATATACTATAATATAAGAATATATGAAATTTAATTAGCGGAGTAATATATGAGAAAGATAAAAATGTTTTTTATGGACAATTGGGGTAAAATGACAATCGCTTTGTTGACTGTTTTGCTTATAGTGGCTTTTGCGTATTTGCTTATGAGATTGGATTCTTATGCAAGAAGTACAATGCTCGCCTCTATTCCTATGTATATTCTTATGGGAGCCATTCAAGCTATAGTATTCGTCGGTGCATATATGTTTTTTTTCAGCGGCGGATTTTCAAAATTGAAGAAAAACAAAGTGAACTCAAGTAAAGTAAATGTTAAATTTACCGATGTTATAGGTTTTGAAAATGCCAAGAAAGAAGCAATGGAAGTTGTTGATATAATAAAAGACAGTTCAAGAGTAAAAAAAATAGGAGGAAAACTTGTAAAAGGTATCTTGCTTATGGGACCTCCGGGATGCGGTAAAACTTTGCTTGCCAAAGCTATTGCTACCGAAGCTAAAATGCCTTTTATTTCCATAGCCGGAAGTGAATTCGTTGAAGTGTTTGTCGGAGTAGGTGCATCAAGGGTAAGAAAACTTTTTAAACAGGCAAGAAAACTTGCTTATACCGAAGGTTCTTGTATAGTGTTTATAGATGAAATTGATGTTATCGGTAGAGGAAGAACGTTCTCTTATATGGGCGGCGGAGAAGAAACCAACAGTACTCAAAATCAGTTGCTTGTTGAAATGGACGGACTTGAAAGTACCGGACAAAATATCATTGTCATAGCAGCTACCAATGCTAATGAAGGTGTGTTGGATAAAGCTCTTTTAAGGCCGGGAAGATTCGACAGAAAAATTCAAATAACTTTGCCGACTCTCGAAGAAAGAGAAGATATTTTTAAATATTATTTGGGTAAAATAAAATCAGGAGACGACATAAATGTAAGAAAATTAGCTTCAGGGACAAAATTTAAATCTCCTGCCGAAATAGAAAATATTGTTAAAGAAGCAGCTTTAATATCGACAAGAAATAAAAAACAATTTGTTGATATGGAAGATTTGTCGTTGGCCATGGATAGAGTTAATTTGGGATTAGAAACAAGTTTAACCATGACAAAAGAAGAAAAAGAAATGACGGCATATCATGAAGCCGGTCATGCCGTTGCCGTATATTTATTACATCCTACCGACGAAATTTTTAAAGCCACGATAAGATCAAGAGGCGGTGCATTGGGGTTTGTTTATCATACTCCGAAGGAAGAATTACATAATCAAAACAGGGAACAAATGTTGGCTACCGTTATGGTTGCTCTTGGCGGTTATGTTGCGGAAAAAATAAAATACGGAACAACATCAACCGGCGTTTCAAGTGATTTTCGACACGCTATGTCGGTTGCAAATTCGATGGTATGGAATTTCGGTATGGGAACAAGAGGTTTTGTCGGAGACTTTACCGCTATTCCTAAAGATTGTATGTCATCAAAACTTAAAGAAGAGTTGAATACCGAGACTATGGAAATAATGAATACTTGTTTGAATAAAGTAAACGAATGTTTGACAAAAGAGTGGGCTATAGTTGAAGATTTGGCACAGGAAATGTTGAAAAAAGAAGAACTTACATATGCCGAAGTTGACCAAATATTTGTAAAGCATGGTAAAAGTAAAGTTATTTCCGATAAAGAATATATCAGTATAAAAGACTCTTCCGATAAAGAAAAATCGGAAAACAAAGCCGAAATTCAAAAGGCCGAAGAGATAATAAAAGAAGAACAAAAAGAAGTTAAAGCAGAAGAAGCTAAGAAGCAAGATTAATGTTAAAAAAAATTGTATGTTTTTTATTGTCAATTTTTATTTTATCGTCTTGCGGTGTAACTTTTCCGAAAGAGACATTGGAACAAGATGCCGTTAAGTTAATAAAAGAAGAAACTCAAAAGGATACTTCTGTATACAGATATGGCTCGACGTTATATTTGGATGTTTGTTTTGAGGATTTGGTTACCAACGATGCACGGAAAATATCTGCAATTTACGACACTTTGCAAAAAATAGTTTCAACCGTTGTAAGAATTCCGTTGAGTTCCGATGCCGATATAAAATTTGTGGTAGTATCGGCTTTTGATCCGAATTATCAAACATTGTTAAGATTGTTTGAAAATGTTGATGATATAAAAAAATACGCCAATCAATATATTTCAAGAGAAGACTATTCCGAAAGACAATTAATGGAATTCGAAGGACCGGACAGAACAAAAGGAATAATAGAAAATAAATACGATATAACCGAAGAAGAATATGTTGCAAGATTGATAATTTCGCAATTAAACAATGGTGTAAGAACGAATCCTTTTTTAGCAAAATTGGTCCAAGTATTGGAATTAAGATTTTCGCGTGTTGAAAATAATATTTTTTATTTTGCTATATCAAAAAATATCGACAATGAAGAGGTTAAAAAAATTCTTAAAATGATGTTGGAAACGGAAATTCTTAAAGATATACAAAAATACAAGCTTTTTTCCGTAAAATCGGCTATACTTGAAGATGAAGAAAACAACATTATTTTTAGTATACCGGTTAAAGCATAAAATTATGAAAAGGATATTTTCTTTAATTATCGTTTTTCTGTTTGTATTTAATCTGTTGCCGTCTGTTTTTGCTGCACAAACAGATACGGTTGATATAAACGGTTTCGATAATTTTTCCATTGAACAAGTGCAGAAAACTTTTTCTAACACAATTTCCCGGGATACAAAAGAGGAAACACAAAACAGCAACGAATGGTATTCCCTTTTAAATGAGTTCGTTTACAATGCACAGAATCTTTCTTTTATTAAATCAAATAATTCGTCGGAAAGTGTTTTCTGTAGTGAAGATGTTAACAGTATCCTGAATTATCTGCACAAATATAAACTGTTTGAAAAGAGTAATTTATTCTGTGGAATTTCACAATATAAAATAAATTTGAATTCGTATATTGCCACGGTTTTGGTTGATGTTTACGGTGCGGTAATATATTGTATATGATTTTAGACTGGCATTTTATGTCAGTCTTTTTTTTATGGAGATAAAAATGAATAAATTAAAGAAAACGGTATCTGCGATAATTTCATTATCGTTAATGATTACGACGACATTACCTGTAAATTCTTTTTCTGCTTCATATCCTGTTTTGCCGCAGTATGAATTCAGTAATTTTGCAAAAATAACATCGGCTAATTTTTGTGAAAACAGTGATACCACAATTATTAATATTCAGGATTTGCATAACAATAAGGATGTCCAAGATAATATATATAAATTGTTGGAAAAATTAAATCAACAATGTGCCGATTTGGATGTGTATATCGAAGGAGCAAGTGATTTTATTGATTATAGTAAAATGGCATCTTCTTTAAACGAAGAACAATTAAATGCTTTGATGGAATCATTATATGCAAACGATAAACTTTCCGGCGCGGAATTTTTCGGATATAAGAATAACAAAATATTAAAACCGACCGAACAAAAAAATATATACGATAGAAATATACAGAATTATTCTTTTTTAATAAAAAACAAACAACAAATAAACGAATTATTATCGAATAAATATACAAATATTAAAAATTTGAATAATTATTTGATAAAAGATCAAATAAGTCTTTTAAAATTTTATAATGCATACTTAAATAAAAAAATATCTTCTGAATTTTTTTATAAAAAGGTTTTAATTGAATTATCTAAAAGAAAAATTTCTTCTTTAAAGTATATAAACACAAAGTTGTATATCGATGTTTTAAATGCAAGTAAGAATATAAATCAAAAATTAGCGGAAAGACAGCTTCAAACGGTTCTTACAAACTTAAAGAATACAATAACTTATCAGGAGTATGTTAACCTTTTACAAGATTCTAAAAATTTGTCGGACATAAATGTCGTTTTTGCATATTTATCAGAAAAGACAAACAGTGTAGATAAGTTTACAAAATATCCGGATTTGTTTAAATTAATAAGTTTAAGGGAAATATCATCGTTGATAAATCCTCTCGACTTGGTAGAAGAAGAAAGAGAAATGATGGAAGATATTTTGTTGTCTTACAGCAAAACTGTCGAGAATAAAGAGGTTGTTTTTATCAATTTGTTTTTTCAAATATACAAAAAATTATTATTGGCGTCTGTTTCTTCAAATGAATACATTTATTATAAACAAAATTACGGCAGATTTGCGAATTTATATTCGAAATACATACAGAATGATAATTTGTTTGATTTATACAGATATTTGGTTGTTGCCGAAAATTTTAATGAGTTAAACTTGGAAAGAAATATATCTTTCGTCGATAATCTTGTTCCGGATAACAACAATGCTAATGCGGAAAATAACTACAGAGGAAAATTTTACAATATTGACAAGATATTATCCGGATTAGATAAAACAAAAAATGTGAAAGTTATAATTTCCGGCGGTTTTCATACCGAAGGTGTAAATGAACTGTTAAAGAAAAAACAAGTTTCTTATATCACATTGACACCTAATGTTAAAGAATCCGATCCTATGTATGAACAGAATTATCTTGATAGTATAGTGGAACAGGCACAGGTTGATACTAATGCGATATCAAAAAGACCGTTTTTAGAACAAAAAGCACCTATTATTGTTGATAATGTAATCGTTTCTTTAAATTCAATGATGGAACATTTTAAAGCGGGAAAAAGTTTAAAAGAAGTGGAAGATATTATTAATGGTGCTATAAGGACATCATTGCAAAACAGTTCCGAAAAAGGTTCTGTTGAAGATTTTATAACTCTTCGTTTTGATTCTAACGGTAAAGCAACGATAATAGTGGATGAAAAAGAATATGTCTTAACTTTTGAAAACGGAAAACTTGAAATAGAAAAAGATTCGTCTACAACAACGACATTATCAAAAAATATTAAACTTTTAATAAAGAGAGCTTTGGGTATTGATACGATAAAGATGAAATTATCTGTTTCCGATCAAGATTCTAAATCGGAAGAAAGTAGTATAGGGGTTGCCAATCAAATTGCCGCAAATTTATTGCTGAATCAAAATATTTTATTACCGTGGTTTGCAAATAGAGTTATGAGAGCAATAATAGGATTGGAGCCTGTGGATGATGTTACTTCAAGCAGAGAATATAAAGTATTGGAAGAAGTATTAAAAGAACAGTATAAGAATTTGGGAGAAGAATATCCTGATATAGATTCGGAAGCAGGGAAAAAAATGATACAAGTCGGAAAAAGTCCTCTGCTTGTAGGTGCACGACAAGACAGATACGGAAATGCAAAAGAGTATGCTTCGTTATTTTATGTTGTATGGGGTACAAATTCCGTAGGTGCAAACATAGTAAAAGAAATTTATATATCAAATACACTTTTTTCATATTTGGAAGATTTTACCGAAAAAGAGATAAGACAATTTTTTCAAACATTAATAACTCATGAAAGACTTGAAATAATAGCTGTCAGTGGGGAAAGTAAAAGGTATAATTCTCATTATAAAGATTTTGCCAGAACTCCCGACGGATTTCATAAATACATAAAAAAAGGTTCTGATTTTGCCGAGTTTATAAGAGAACAAGGATATTCTTCGGAAGTTGTCCAATCTCAAAGAAAATTATTGGAACAATTGGATGAGATAATTTCAGAAGTTAATGAAGAAAATTCCGAATATTCCGGAATTATATCTTTGGTGTCGATGGATGAAGACTCCTCTTATTCAGATGAAGATATTGCCAGATTTTTAGCGGTAAGAAGCGGAGAAGAAGATACAATTTCTCAATCAAAAATCGAAATTGCGGATGAAATTTGTAAAAAACTGAAACAGGAATACGATTTATCCAATCCTGCTTTCGATATTAAAAGTTTTGTAAAGTTCGTTAACGATGAGTATGTTTTTGTATACAAAAAATCGAATGAGTATATGCTTTTCGATGAACTTCCGAATTTGGTTAAAAAGTTACTAAAAGAAAAGTATGTCAAACAATGGAGTAACTCGGAAGATGTCAGTTCAACTCAAATAGATGATATATCTTTCCCTGTTTGCGAAGTTGACGAAGAAACACCTCTTTCGTTGGAACAGAAAGAAAAAATTTACGGAAGGAATATCTTTTTTGTTGAAGATATTATTTCAAGAAACAGTAAAACATACAACAGAATTTTTAAAAAGTTAAGGGATAGTGAAGTAGCAAAAGTACAACCTTTTGTGTTCTTTGATTTGTCGAAAGAGCCTAAAGGTTCGAACTTTATTACCGAAAAAACATACGATGAAATTATTAAAAATCCGCAACTTTTGCTTGATGTAATTTCGAAGACAAACGGTGAAGTAAAAAAATATATATTTTATTGGTTGATTAAATTATCAAAAGATTCCAAAGGAATAAAAGTGTTACAACAACTTGCCGAACACGACAGTGAAATTACAAGAAATTTAATGGTCAGAATGTTTGACATATTGGAAAAAGGAGAAACGATTTTAAATGTAAAAAATACCGAAATTGTCGAACTGATATTACTTATGGGGCTTGGTGAAAAGAAATCAATCGCCGATATAACACAACAAGATTTAGCCGGTTTGTTGGAGAAATATAATATAAAATTTAATTTGGATTTATCAAAACCGTTGACCGTAAAATATGATGATTGGAAAGACAATATTCCATATTTAATAACGTATGCTTATATGTGCGGATATAATTATGTGGATGCCAACGGTATCAATAATATTTATGAAAAAGTTTCCGGTAATGAAACAAACAGAGATCTTATCGAACAATTCTGTAAAAAATTCAATATATCATTGATAGACAAAAAAACGAAGCTCAAATATTTTCATTTTTCGGAAAAAGAAATAGAAAATGCGGAAGCTCTTATCGACGAAAAATTTACAAATAGAATATCAAAGCTTATCAATGAATATAAAAATGCGGAAATCAGTTATTCGAATTTTGAAAATTTTATAGAGGACGAGTTACAACAGTTGTTTGATGATGCTCGGGTTACAAAGAGCGAACGTATAAGACTCATGAAAGAGAAAGATATTTTAAAAAGAAAATATCTTGAAAAAGGAAAAATGGAAAGAGCAAAATATCATTTCGAAAAATATGCAGAATTCTATGAAAGAAAATATACGAGCGGTGAATATTCTTACGATGAATATGTTGAAAGAATGGAGAGAATAGAAAAAGATTACATAAAAGCGGTAAGAAATGCAATGATAAACGCAAAAAATATTGCTCTGGACGAATTGAAACTGGATAAGATTCTTATGAACGATTCTATGTTTGCAATAATAATCGGAGGTTCTCTTGCAAAAGGTAATTCAATGAAAGATTCCGATATTTATTACGATATAATTGTTAAAAACGGAGTAATATCAAAATCGATAGAGCAATATTTTACCCCGTTATATTCTTCCATATTAAGAGATTTGGGATTAGTGAACTATCAAATTCTTAAATATTCGACAACTTCTTTGGATAAAAGGAATATCAATACTCTTGTTGCCGAACAAGAAGTAGCTCCGTTTTTAAACTATGAAGTATTGGAAGCCGATAAAAAAGAATGTGTTGAATTGTATGAACAATACATGAATGCTGTTATGAACGATTCTTTAAAAGAGACTGACAGTTTTGATAATTTGGATTTTATTGCAGGAATGTATCATACAATATCGGAAACGGGAAAAGGTTGGATAGGGAAATCATTTTATTCCATTTATTCCGAGAATAGAGACAAGATTTTCACGACGAGATGGTCTTTAATGGCTTTTGAAGCTGTCCTTAACAAAATGATTTTTCAATCTATAACCGAAATATTCAGCGGAAGTGACGGTTTTAGTTTTAGTAATCTTCCTATTTCCGTTGAAGAACAGGTTGATTTTTTGAAGCATAGCGTTTTTTCAAGTGACAAAGAGAAACAAAAGAAATTGGATGAAGTTTTAAATGCATGGAGATTTTTATCCGTAAGCAGGTACGAAAATAATAATACTTGGACGGATTTTTCACAAGAGAAGAAAAAAGCCATAGATACAATAAACGATTTTGTAAAGGCTTATTTAGGAAAACAAGAGAAAAAGAATGATACCGCAAGAGAAGTAAAAGACAGCAAAGACTTTTTAAAGGTAATAGAAGAATTTGTTTACGATAATTCTACAAATCTTCAGGTTTTTAGAATAGGCTATGATAAGTATTCTCACTTGGATCAGTGGAAACAATTTGCAGACGAAGAAACAAACGGAGATGTCTTTGTCAAAGCACAAGCAATAGCTTTGTTATTGGAAATGGATGATATTGAAACAATAAAAAATAAGTTGGAAAATTTGAATATATCCGGATTAGACAAATATCTGCCGTCGTTATTCAAAAGCTTGGATGCCATAAAAAAGATAGATGAACAATTTAAAGATTTCAAAGATATGCAAGGGGAAAGATCGTTACAAAATTATTGGGATCTCGTTGCTAAAACAGCGGAAAACGAAGAAACCTTGTTGGCATTAATCGCTCATAAACTTACTCAGGCAAAATATCCGAATCCGGAAAAGTATCAAACCGAAGAGGAAATGAATGAAGCCAAAAACCAAGCTACTCTTTTGGTGCATTCGGTATATTTGCCGCTGTCGAGAAGATTTGGAAATTCCGATATGTATGAATATGTCAGAAACGATTTGTTTGAAATCTCAAATCCTCAGGAATATTTGAATTTGTTAAACATAATAGAAACTTTGTATGGAGTACAATATACTGAATTTAAAGGAATTAATGAAGATATTAAAATGGCTGCGGAAACAATACTTAAAGCTAAAGGCCTTCCGGAAGATTCTTTTACTGTGAAGTTTAGACCGAAATCTTTATATAGTATACACGAAAAATTAAATTCCGAAAGAAGAAAAGGGGAAATTATACATACAATCGGAGAAACAGAAAAAGGTTTAGTTAAGTTCATATTAACATCGGATAATTCTTTGTTTAAAGAAATTTTAGAATCTGCCAAAGATAAAGGTACGAAAAAGGCCGACATAGAGTTTATCTTGAAACATATAGATACCGATTATGATTCGTTAAACGATAAGCAGAAGGCTTTCGTAAATAAGTTAGTTGCCGAAACAAGGAGTAAAATTTTTGCCGACTACGAATTCGTTGATTATATTAAAAAAATATTCAATGAGTTACCGAAAAATTTTGTTGATATTTCCGGTTTGAGAGAAATGGGAAAATTAAGAGAGTATTTAGTGAATAATAAAATGTGGGTTGAGTTGTTTTTTATGGATATTTTCGGTAAGGAAATCAGAGATTTAATAGGATTACATATTGTTATAGATAATGAAGAATATGATAAATATATCTCGGATGATATGATACGAGAATTTTCGGAATCTTTTGGGCGCAACTTTGATAAATTTGAAAGAGATTATAATAATAAACAGGCAAGAATAAAATTTTCGGCACTGAAAAAATCGTTACCCATAGAAGCTTGTTTGTATAAGAGAGTAGATTATGAGGAAGAAATATACGGCTTTTATAACTTGGAAACACTTTCCGCTCCTCATTATCAATACAAAACCGGAAGAAAAATCGAAATCTATCCGGAAATAGAAGAACTGATACAAGAGTTAAAAAAATTGGAAGAAGCAAAACCAACCGACAGCAAAGAAGCCGAAGAAATCGAAAATAAAATAAATGAAATAAGAAACAAAATAAAACTTTTAATGAATTTGGTCCTTTTCGATGGTACTTTTATTCATGAAATAGCGCTTAAATTTGTAGTAAAAGAGCTTGGAGAAGAAAGAAAACAATTTGTGTTTACTCCGGACGAATATGATCCTGAAAAATCTTTGGAAGAAAACAGAAGACAGATTTTTGAGAATAAAAATTTGGGAACAAGAACCATATTTTTTGTTGAATATGAAGAAGGTTATTTTGTTATGGATTTGCCTAAAGATGCAACCGTAAGTGAATTGATGAACAGTAAATATTTTGCAGATACCGAAGTTGCCGTATACGATGAAGATGGTGAGCCGTTAGGTATGGACGTTAAACTTGAAGATGCAAAAGTGTACAAAATCATAAAGACCGAAATTAAAGGTAAAACATTGAGAATGACCGAAGAAGAATTAAAAAGAAAGCCGATAAGAACACAATTGCAATATTTATCGAAAAACAGTTCCAATAAAAGTATAAGTACAATTTTGTCCGAAAAAATAACAAAAAAATCAGATTTAAGCGAGCTTGCGGCCTACTTATTATTTTACGAAGATAACAATATTATGCTTGATAATAAAGAGTTATCTAAAGAACAAATTATAGATAAGTTTTATGATGCCGATTCAAGAAATGAAATTTTAAGGAACAAAAAACTTTTGGCTGAAGTGTTGGATATCATATCAAGGGTTATGGAAGATCTTGAATTGGAAGATATTTCTCCGTCGGTGTTTATAAAAAGATCCGTAATGATAGCAAACCATTATAACTTATCAAATATGTTTGAATTGTTTGAAGCCTTGGATTACGGAGTTATAAATTACAGCGACATAATAAATTATTACAAAACTTGTATTTTTATAAAAACAAAATCGAAAAAAGTAAGTGAACAACAAATATTGGAGTTGTTGTCCGATAAACTCGGAGCTGAAATAATCAGGGTAGATACAAGAAAAAGACCGAACTCAAGATATAATCTTATTATTAACGACAGAAAATATTTTGTGGATTACGAAGGTTATGAATTTGATGTCGTTCAAGATTTATTGGAATCTCAAGATATACATTTCGAATATGTAGCCGATAAGAGCAGCAGAGAAATAGGTAAGAAAGAAAATAAAGAAAAAATCTTTATTACCATGGATTTTGTCAGACCTCGCAAGTTTTTACCTTTAATGTCTTTGGGAAATAATGTAGGAGCATTGGTTCAACATGCTATGATAAATCATTCGGGGCTTGTCAGTATCATTTTGCAGGATATCAAAAATCAGGTTATAAGTTCGGAACAAGCTGAAAATCCCGAATTCTCCGAAGAAGAAATCAGAATGTTACCGGATGTTAGAATGTATTCGGCGGCTATAGAATTAGTTGAAAGAACAGGAATTGTTTCCGAAAAAATAAAAAGAGAACATCCCGGTGAACAGTTGCAAGTTTCCGATTACGAAGAAATGGAATCGGCTTTTTTTGATATTTTATCGTTGTTTTCCGAATATCCGTTACTTATAACTCAAATATTATTGGGGTTATATTCAAGGGAAAGTTATACCTACGACGAACAGTCCGTTCTATCACAAGAAACACCTTATTTGTCAAGAGAACAAGTAAATATAATTGCAGAAAATATAAAAAATCCGGATTTGTCCGAAATTTCCGATTTGTTGGAAAAATTAGGACTTGATACACAAGAAGGTTTTGCTACGGGAATTTCAAATGTTAATTTTGTCATATCAAGATCGTTGGATTTAGTTGAAAACGCATCAACCTTTTCTTTTGCGACATTGGATGTAAATCCTGAAACGGGTACGGCAACCGTTTATATCAGTGAAGCCTTTTTAAGAGAATTAGACAAGAAAACGAAAGAAGAAAAAGAAGAGTTGTTAAAACAACTGGCATTACACGAAATTATAGAATATTTTGCACTGACATTCGGTTCTGCCGCCACATATGAAGATGTTCATGCCGAATTTGAAAATTATCAAGGACAAAAAGATTTAATGTCTTTTGCAAAATCCGTAGCTGTTCCGAACACATTAAGAACAAAAGAAGCCTTGTATCAGGAAGTAGACACCCTTCTTTCTCCGAGTGACTTTTCCGAAATGGAGCCGCAATCTACAATCGGTTTGTTATTGGGAAATTTAAGTGTTTCTTCTTTTGTAAGAACATACAGACTATATAGAGAAGGCAAACTCAGCAAAATATTTATTTCCGGTAACACAAGAGGTTCGTTAGGTATAATAAGAAATTTAAGAAATCCGAAATCTTATCCGGAACATAATAATTTGGTTGACGGAATTAAGAGAACGAAAAGTTCAAAAGATATTAGAACGGTGGAAGATTTATTATCTTTGAATAACGATATTTTTGCAGAACTTACTAAGGCTGATATAGATAGCGTGCAGGTTGCAGACAACGAAGAAATCTTGTTGTTAGACGAAAGTATTACTTCACCCGTATCAAGAAACGAAATTTTTTATCTTGTATCAAGAGACGGCGTTACCGAAGCCGCAATTATTAAGTGGATAATTTTAGAATCGGCAAGGCAAGACGGTTTGACAAGAAAAGAAATTAATCAATTGATAAACTCAATTGTTTTGGAAACAAAAGCATCAAATACGCCGGAAAACATAGCAAATATTTTTGCAAAAAAAGAATTTAAAGATTTTATACAAGATAAAGAAGATATAGATGTTGTTGTTATACAAACACCGTTTTCTCAAACAAGAGCCGGTTCTACATTGAAAAAATTCTTAAACGAAAATGCAACAACTTTGGGAGATAAAAATTTTGATGTCTATAACATGAGTTTTGACATTACATCCGAAGCCTATCATTATGGTAATATTGATGCATTGACAAGGTCTTTGGGCGAGTGGACAAGATTAATAGCATATGCGTTAAAAGGAGATATTGTTCCTTTAATAGGTAAACAAGAAGGTCTAAAAGCTATTCCTTTGGATATATTGGTAAACTTACTCTCGTTGTTGCCTGTTTTAAATGCTAAAGAAAAAGCAAACTTGTATAAAGTATTTTCCGATGCCGTAAAACAAGATTCTAACTTTGAAACGGCCGATAAATTGTTGAAAGTGTTGGAACAACAAATAGGAAACAAAGAAGATATAGAATATATTTTAATTTCCGAATTTATAAAATATATTTACGCCGATACTACCGAACAAAGACAACTCGAAAAAGATTGGGACGAGATGATAATCAGACAGGAAATGTCGGAAGTGGATTTGGAACAAGAACTTTCATTGGAAAACAGAATGGAAACTATGCAATCTATATTGTCAGCGGCATAAAGTTTTGTTTTATTTGAAAAATGTAGTCTAAATTGTTAAAATTTATAAAATTTTGTTTTGGAGAATAATCATGGAATTATTTAAGATGGCCAAAGAAGCAATGTCAATGAGAAGTAAAGTTAAAGAAATGGAAAAAGCTTTGAAAGCAAAGATTGTTGATATAGATTATAAAGGTATTAAAATATCAATGAATGCAAAAAATGAAATAGTAAGTTTGAAATTACCGGAAGATTTTGGTAAAAATTCGGTAAAAGATATGGAAAAATATATGTTTTCCGCTATGCAGGAAGCCATAAAAGAATCTCAAAAAGCTATGGCGGAAGAATCAAAAAAACTTATGGGCGGAATGAATATACCGGGTTTAAACTAATACAAGTTTTTTCTTTCTTGTAGTTTACCATGATAAAAATATTACACAGATATATTCTAAAGGAATTTATAGGTTCGTTTGTTTTCGGGCTTATAATATTTTCTGCCATATTGTTATTGGACCAAATATTTCAGCTTGTTGATTTGTTTTTGTCAAAAGGTGTAAGTCTTGGTTTAATAGCACAGTTGTTTATTCTTATCATTCCTAATATTTTAACTCTCACGATACCTATGGCAATTTTATTCGGTGCATTACTAAGTTACGGAAGATTTGCCGAAGATAACGAAATTACCGTTATGAAAGCTACGGGAATAACTTATAAAACATTGTCTATGCCGATAATTGTTTTTGTCGTTTTCATGAGCATAGGTTTAGTTTGGTTTAATCATTATTTGTCTCCGTCAACACACATGTATTTCAGAACTTTATACAAAAAAATTCTTACCGAAGCGCCGCTTGCTAAATTTAACGAAAAAACAATAACCTCAATAGGACAATATAAAATATATGCTCATGAAGTAGATTCTAAAAATAATACTTTAAGTGGAGTAAATATTTATAAATTCGAAAAAATAGAAAATAAAGGCGAAGACAGAAAAACGGAATATATTCCGTGGAGAATAGCGGCTTCTTACGGAACTATAGGAGTGAATCATAATGTTGTTGAATTAACTTTATACGACGGATATTGGCAACGAACGGATCCCAACGAATTGGGCTGTATGATACATATGAATTTTAAAACCTATAAATTTTCTATACCTATCGGTTCAAGTATAGATTTTTCGGATGAATCTTTAAGAGAGTTGAACTCAAAAAAACTCAGAAAAAAAATAAATGAAACGGAAAAAAATGCACTTGAAAGGAATATGTATACGAATGAATATTGGCTCAGGTGGACTGTTGCCGTTGCACCTATAGTGTTTGTTTTAATAGCAATTCCTGTGGGAATCATGGCCGGTAAAGGCGGTAAAGCTATAGGTTTCGGTATGAGTTTAGTCGTAATATTTATATATTATCTGTTTTTGGTTATATCTATGAATGTAGGTGAAAAAGGTTATGTGTCTTCTTGTTATATAATGTGGCTGCCTGATTTTGTTTTAGCTGTAGTCGGAATAATTTTGTTTAGGAAAATGTTAAAAAAATAAAATGATAAAAATTTATACATACATATCAAAACAATTTTTAAAACCGTTGGTGTTTATATCCTTTGCTTTCGGTTTTATCGTTATGATTTCGGAGTTTTTCAGAGAAATGAGTATGTATATGGAACTAAAAACTCCGTTCTTTACGATAATGGAGTATCTGTTACTTAGTTTACCGTGGTGGATGATAGATGTTTTTGCGGTATCTGTGTTGCTTGCACTGCTTTTTTCTTTGGGAGAACTTGCAAAACGAAACGAAATAACGGCTCTTAAAGCTTCGGGTGTAAATCTTTGGAGAATAATTTCTCTTTTTATGGTTTTAGGTTTTTGTATAGGTGTATTTGATTTTTGTATGAGGGAGTTTGTTATTCCTCATACCGTGGTTAAGGCCGAATATGTAAAGAAAGTTAAAATAAAAAAGAAAAAGTTCGGCGAAATAGAAAGCGAGCACAAAAATATTATTGTTACATTACCTAACAATTCAAGAATGTCTATCGGTTATTTAAATATAAAAGAAAATTATATGAGAGATATTATTATCGATGAGTATAACGATAAATATTATCTTACGAAAAACATTGTTGTGGGTGAAGGTGTTTATACAAACGGCGGTTGGTTGTTGAAACACGGTGTGACGAGAACTTTTGATGATAAAAATAATTGGAACGAACAATATTTCGACAGTAAAGTTTTCGGATTTACGGTTAAACCTCAAGATTTAATAGTTAAAGATACAAGATTCGAACAAATGAATTTAAAAACATTTAAAGAATATATTCGGAAAAAACAGATGTTAGGACAAAATACTTTAAAAGAACAAATAAAATATCATTCTCGATTTGCAAATGTTTTTGCACACATAATAGTTATGATGATAGGTATACCTTTTGCGTTAGGTCTTGGAAATAAATTCGGTAAAATTATAAGTTTTACCTTTGCACTTATATTTTCTTTTATATATTGGTGTATTCAGGCGGTATGTTTGAGTTTAGGTGAAAATCAAATTGTAAATGTTTGGCTTGCCGCTTGGCTTCCGAATATTCTGTTCGGTATCGTCGGAATCTATCTAATGTCCAGGATTAAAAAATAATAAAATTATTGTTTATAGTTGATAGTTTGTAATTGTTAGTCTGTTGTTGTCATCCCGCACTTGATGCGGGATCTCATCGTTGGTCGTTAATTATAAATTGTAAATTATAAATTATCAATTGTCGTATTGTTATTCTGTCATCCCGCACTTGATGCGGGATCTCGCTGTTGTCGTTATAAACTATAAGCAAAAAATCCGTAGGATTTTTTAATAAGCCATGAGCTAAAATTTGCTTTGCAAATTTTTAATAAGCTCCATTCCTCTATACCTCCATACCTCTATCCCTCTGTCGTTGGCGTTTCGGGAAAGATTTTGTTGCGGAATTTTTTGAATACATTGAATTGATATCTCTTATTCTGTCTCTGAAAAGTGTGGCGGATTCGAAATCCAAATTATCGGCAGCTTCTTTCATTTGTTTTTCCAACGATTTTAAAATACTGTCGATGTTTTTTGTCGTTATATATTTTTCGTCTGCTTCTTCCGATAATACCATTAATTTTTCATCTTTAACTTTTTCTTGGAATTCTTCCAAATTAGCAATTGCTTTAATAATTGTTTTCGGAGTTATTTTATGAATCTTATTATATTCAAGTTGCTTATTTCTTCTTCTTTGCATTTCCGTTAAAGCTCTGTCCATGGAATCTGTAATTTTATCCGCATAGAAAATTACTCTGCCGTCAACATTTCTTGCTGCTCTGCCGCAGGTTTGTATTAATGTCTGTTCCGATCTTAAAAATCCTTCTTTATCCGCATCCAAAATTACCACGAGTGTTACTTCGGGTAAATCAAGACCTTCTCTTAAAAGGTTTATACCTACAAGAATATCGAATTTACCCAACCTTAAATCTCTTATAATTTCTATTCTTTTTAACGATTCTATTTCGGAATGCATATATTCCACACGAAACCCCTGATCTTTTAAGTATGCTGTTAAATCTTCCGACATTCTTTTGGTTAATGTGGTTATAAGAACTCTTTGTTTTTTAGCTACAACTTTTTTTATTTCTTTTATCATATCCTGAATTTGGCCGTCTATCGGACGAATAATTATTTCGGGATCTACAAGACCGGTAGGTCTTATAACAAGCTCTACTATATCGTTTTTACATTTATCCAACTCATACTTTCCTGGAGTTGCCGATACCATAACACTTTGTTTTATTATAGACTCAAATTCGTTAAATTTTAGCGGTCTGTTATCGAGCGCGGAAGGTAACCTGAACCCGAAATTTATAAGAGTTTGTTTTCTGCTTCTGTCTCCTTCGTACATTCCTCTGATTTGCGGTAATGTAATGTGAGATTCGTCGGCAATTAACAAAAAGTCGGAAGTGTCCGGGTTAGACAAAAAGTAATCGATTAAAGTTGTAGGTCTTGAACCGGCAGGTCTTAATGCAAGGTGCCTTGAATAGTTTTCCACTCCGTTACAAAAACCTGTTTCCTGCAACATTTCCATATCGTATTTTGTTCTTTGTAACAATCTTTGCGCTTCAAGAAGTTTTCCTTCCGATTTTAAAACAGCTACTCTGTCGTTAAGTTCCGCTTCAATATTTTTTAAAGCAATTTTAAGTTTATCGTTACTTGTAACAAAATGTTTTGCCGGATATATATAACAAACTTCTTTTTTATTTAAAATTTTACCGGATATCGGGTCAAACTCTTTAATTTCTTCTATTTCGTCACCGAAAAATTCTACTTTTATTGCCGTTTCCAAATATGCGGGGAAAATTTCAACGGTGTCGCCTTTAACTTTGAATTTTCCTCTGAAAAAGTCTATTTCGTTCCTTTCATAATGTATGGAAATAAGTTCTCTTAACAAATTATCTATAGGAATTTTTTGTCCCACCGATATTTTTACGCACATATTTTGATAATCTTCCGGAGCACCGAGATTATATATACTTGATACTGATGCAACAACTATAACATCGTTTCTTTCAAGTATTGAAGTTGTAGCTTTTAATCTTAGCCTGTCTATATGATCGTTTACGGAAGAATCTTTTTCAATGTATGTATCTGTTGCCGGAATATATGCTTCGGGTTGATAATAATCGTAGTAAGAAATGAAATATTCTACCGCATTGTTCGGGAAAAACGATTTAAACTCCGAATATAACTGTGCTGCAAGTATTTTGTTGGGGGAAATTATAAGTGCCGGTCTTTGCAGTTTTTCTATTAAGTTTGCCATAACAAACGTTTTACCGGAACCGGTAACACCTAACAACACTTGTGAGTTTTTACCGTTTTTAAGGTTATTGTAAAGTTTGTCTATTGCCATCGGCTGTTCACCGGAAGGCTTAAAGTTTGATACCAACTGAAATTTATTTTTCATGTTTTCTTGTTTTGTATTGTATTATTTAATATTCTTTAAAACGAATTAATGTATATTAAAATATACAATATGCTCAATATAAAAATCTTTGTTTTAATGCAATTTAATAAATTTTTTTCAATCACTTACTTAGATTATAGATTATAATTTTCAACTTGTAAATTGCAAATTAAAAATCCGTTTTTAGTTGATAGTTAGTAGTTTGTAGTTGTTTGTCGTTCCCGCCGTTGCCTTTTATCTTCTATTTTGGTATCATTTTAAGTTGAAATATTCGAGTATAAGCAGGAGTGACATAAAAAAATGTTAAAGTACGTAAGAAACGAATTGTTTGTTGAAAAGGTTGCTGTATCAAATTTGGCGAAAAAATATAATACGCCGCTTTATATCTACTCACAAGATAAATTAGAAGCTAATTTTAATGCATATAAAACAGGTTTTAAAGGTGTTGACAGTATAATTTGTTATGCAATGAAAGCAAATTCAAATTATGCCATATTAAAATTGTTGGCAAAGCTTGGTGCCGGAGCTGATATCGTTTCCGGCGGGGAACTTTACAGAGCCTTAAAAGCGGGAATTAATCCTCGTAAAATAGTTTACTCGGGTGTAGGTAAGACTTCAAAGGAAATAGAGTTTGCGTTAAAAAGTGACATTTTGATGTTCAATATCGAATCTTTTGAAGAATTGGAACAAATAAATAAAATAGCAGGAAAATTAAAAAAGAAGGCAAGGATTTCGTTTAGAGTTAATCCGAATGTTGATGCTCATACACATAAATATATAACAACAGGAAAGGAAGGTAATAAATTCGGTATAAGATATGAAGATGCTTTTGATATTTATATGAAAGCGTCAAAAATGAAAAATATAGAAATTGTCGGAGTAGGCAGTCATATAGGTTCGCAAATTTTGGATGTAACACCTTTCAAATTGGCTGCAAAAAAAATATCTGCTTTAATAGATAAATTGGAATCCAACGGAATGAAAATAAAATATATCGACATCGGCGGAGGTCTCGGAATAAAATATGCAGCTGCGGACAAACCTCAAAAACCTATAGATTTAAGAAAGATGGTTATGTCTGTATACTCAAAATACAAAGATAAAACGATAATTGTTGAACCCGGAAGAGCAATCGTTGGTGATGCCGGAATATTGGTCGGAGAAGTTTTGTATAGAAAAACTTCAGGTCCGAAAAATTTTATTATCACAAATTTGGCTATGAATGATTTGATAAGACCTGCACTATATGAATCGTATCACAGTGTTATACCTGTAAAGAAATCATCTAAAAAACAACAGGTTGCAGATGTTGTAGGTCCTGTATGCGAATCCGGAGATTTTATTGCAAAAGACAGAACACTTCCGATATTTGAACAAGGAGAATTTATTGTCGCCGAATGTGCAGGTGCTTACGGCAGAGCTATGGCAAGCCAATATAATTCAAGACCGAGAGGTGCTGAAGTTTTAGTTAAAGGTTCTAAAGTAAAAGTAATAAGAAAAGCGGAAACAATAGAAGATTTGATGTCTAAAGAAATAAAATAATTTGTCATCCCGCACTTGATGCGGGATCTCGTAGTTAGTTGTTAATTATAAATTGTAAATTATAAATTGTCGTATAGGAGATTTTATGTTTTCAGGTAGTTTTACAGCAATCGTAACACCGTTAAAAAACAACAAGGTTGATTTTGATGCATACAAAAAAATAATTGATATGCAGATAGAAGCGGGAATTACAGGTATAGTTCCTTGCGGATCTACGGGTGAATCGGCAACATTGTCGCATGCCGAACACGACGAAGTTATACAAAAAGCCGTAGAATTTTCTAAAGGAAAATTAAAAGTTATTGCAGGAACAGGTTCTAACTCTACGGCAGAAGCAATAAGATTATCAAAACATGCTCAGGAAGTAGGTTGCGACGGAGTTTTGTTGGTTGCTCCTTACTATAATAAACCTACACAAAAAGGTTTGTATCTTCACTACAAAGAAGTTGCAAATGCAATAGATATTCCCGTTGTGTTATATAACATTCAAGGAAGGTCTGCGGTAAATATAGAACCCAAAACAATAGCACAGCTTGCAAAAGATTGTAAGAATATTGTTGCTGTAAAAGAAGCTTCGGGTTCACTCGATCAAATGTCACAAATAAGATTACTTGCTCCGGAAATGGATTTAATATCCGGTGACGATGCTTTAACGGTTCCTATAATGGCTATCGGCGGAACAGGTGTTATTTCGGTATTATCTAACATCTGTCCTAAAGTTGTTGCGGATTTGGTTAATGCAATGTTAAAAAAAGATTTGGATAAAGCAAACGAAATTGCTTTCAAATGGTTACCGCTGGTAAAAGCAATGTTTATAGAAACAAATCCTATCCCGGTAAAAGCAGCAATGGCTATGATGGGTATATGTTCCGATGAAATGAGACTTCCTATGTGTTCATTATCGGACGAACATAAAGAAAGTTTAAGAAAAACATTAAAAAGTTACAATTTAATATAAGAGGTATAGAGGGCCTCCGTTCCTCTATACATCTGTGCATCAAAATTTTGCGTAGCAAAATTTTAAGGAGTTTAATATGTCTAACATAATAGTTTGTGGTGCATGCGGCAGAATGGGTAGTGCAATAATAAATATGGCAAAACAGGATAAAGATTTTAATATCGTTGCAGGAACGGAAATAGATTCTTCTCCTTCAATAGGTAATAAAAATCCTTTAATAGTAAAATCGAGTGATATGGAGTCCGTAGTAAATGCGGGAGATATAATAATAGATTTTACAATCGCTTCAAATACAATGAAAAATGTAGAACTTGCTCTTAAGAAAAATGCAAAACTTGTTATAGGAACAACCGGATTAACAGATGAAAATAAAGAAGTGTTAAAAAAAGCAGGGGAAAAAATATCTATAGTTTTTGCTCCCAATATGTCAACTGGAATAAATCTTTTACTCGACATAGTTGAAAATATATCAAAGAAAATTCCTAACTATGATGTTGAAATAGTTGAAATTCATCATAACAAGAAAAAAGATTCTCCTTCGGGAACGGCAATAAGGCTTGCCGAAGCAGTTGCTGCAGGTCACAACAAAAGTTTAAACGATGTGGGAGTATACGGAAGACACGGAACGCAAACATTAAGAAAACCGGAAGAAATCGGAGTTCACGCGGTAAGATGCGGAGACGTTTGCGGAGATCATACCGTATATTTTGCAAGTGAGGGAGAAGTAATAGAAATATCTCACAAAGCAACATCGAGAGCATGTCTGGTAGCCGGAGCATTAAGAGCTGCAAAGTGGATTAACGATAAACCTGCAGGCTTATATGATATGAGAGATGTTTTAGGTTTGAAATAAAAAAATATAAGTGTAAATATAAAAAGAAAAAGACTCGGTAAAAATTCCGAGTCTTTTTTTTATAGTTTGTAGCTTGCCATTGCCGTTTGCTTTTCCTGCTTTTCGTTTTTAAATGTTGTCGTCAATTTCTAATTACTAATTAATAATTAATAATTGTTAATACGCTCCCTTATGAAAAATGACGGCAATAATGGTTTTAAGTAATATTTTTATATCTAAATTTAAAGACCAGTTATCAACATAAAATATTTCAAGTTCCAACCTTTTTTCATCACTTAACAAACTTCTTCCCGACACTTGCCATAATCCTGTTATTCCGGGTAAAACTTTAAACATCTTTTTATAACTGTAGTTGTGATATATTTTTTTTATTTGTTCTACTTCCCACTTAACTATTGGTCTCGGACCTACAAGAGACATCTCTCCTTTTAATACATTAAAAAGTTGAGGTAATTCATCAATACTGTATTTTCTTATGAATTTTCCTACTTTCGTTATTCTGTCATCTTCTTCCAGCTTTAAGAAAGCTCCGTTTTGTTGCAAACTGTTTTTTGTTAATGTATCGGTTTTTTTGTCCGCATTATCAACCATACTTCTGAATTTATAAAGATAAAACTCTTTTTCGTTAAAACCCACTCTTAAATGTTTATAAAATATCGGTCCTTTACTTTCTATTTTTATACAAATTGCTATAATTAAAAATATAGGTGATAATATAATCAATAAAATAGCAGACAAAACAATATCTAAAATCCTTTTCAAAAAGTAGTCGATTTCTCTTACGGGATTAGTTATTAATAATATAATCGGAATACCTAAAGTATCATCTAATATGATTTTATCTTTTGTCATTTGTGCTTCTGTAGGTAAAATTTTTATAGCTATTTCATTTGTTTGAGCCCAATCGCATAAAGATAAAAATTCTTCATCTTTTATTGAATAATTTACAATAATAATTTCTTTTATACTTTTTCTGACAGATGCACTTTTTAAACTTTCTATGTTTTTTGTTTCCAACGGATACGGATAATAAAAAACTTTATTTATATAATTATTACTGAAAACTTTTTTATATTTTCGCACATTTTTGCCTATAATCAAAAGATTATTTCGTATATCCAATTTATATACAATGTATGCAATTACTTTCTTGAAAAGATATCTGAAAGTTAATGTAAAAAAAATTAAGTTTATTGTTATAAAAACAACTAACAGTCTTGAAGTATCGCTTTTAATAATAAAAATTAAGGCAAGAATAAAAATAGTGAAAGATATTGTAGTTTTTACTGTTTTTATAAATAAATCGAATGATGATATATAAAATAACTTATAACCTATAAAAAAATTTAAAAATAATATCCATACCGGAAGTAAACAAATCGATAAAGTAAGATATTTGTAGAAAGAATATATATGCACAGGATGTAAAATATCAAATCTAAAACAAAATGCAACTATAAAAGAAAAAATAAACGCAATACAATCGGTTAAAATTAAAGTAAATATAAATGGTAAATTTTTATTTTTTGTAAACATTTTTTTAATAATGATTTTAAAATTTGATATAATAAACAAATATATTTTATCATATTTTGGATTACTTTAACATCGGAGAACAAAGATGTTGGATGTTGATTTCTTTGCAAGATTTTTAAATCTTTCACCAAAAGAAAAAATACTTTTAAATTTATATATTAAAAAAGTTGTAACAAAAGAAGAAATAGATCATTTGTTATACGATTTTGATTATAATATTGAAAAAGAAAATCTGAACTTTAATTTTTTACTTTCACTTTTGTTTCAAAATAATCCTCATATAGAAATCCCAAAAAATATTGAACCGAGACTAAAAGGAGTCCTTAGATGGTTTCAGTATCGAAATATCTCGTTGTTGTCAGGTTTAAAACTGTTAATCGTTGAATTGAATAAACAAAATATTCCTGTTTTACTTATAAAAGGTGCAGCTATGAAAATTCTCGAACCTGATAAAGCGAGAATGATGGCAGATGTGGATTGTGCCGTAGGTGTAGATAATTTAAACAAAACCGTTAAGATAAGCAAAGAATTGGGTTTTAAAATAAATGAATCTTATAAACATGCTACGGAAGTAAGAAAATCGGATATACTAAAAATTGATATTCACAATAAGATTGTTAAAAGTGATACTGATACAACAATAACGGATAAAAAAATTTTTGAAAGAGCAAAAGAGTATGATTTTTATGGTTCTAAAGTTCTTATACCTGATAGCGAAGATATGATTCTTTTATTGCTTACAAACGGTTATGAAAATATTCTCTATTCTCAACCTTTTTATAAAAATATTTCTTGGTTGTTGGATGTAGTGTACATATCTAAAAATAATAGAAACATAGATTGGAACCTTGTTGTTACGAATGCCAAAGAAACAAATACTCTTGCGCAAGTAAAAATAATGTTTGAGTTAATAAATTATTTCTTGCCGAATACCGTTCCGGATAATATAATTTCTTCTATACAAATATCCGGACAAGAAAATAAATTTTTTCATGCTTATACAAAAAAACATTTGTTCTTCTCTAAAGCACAACAATTGAAAGAACAGGTAAGAGATATGGTAAAAGGTAAAGAAAAATTTAATTTTTTTCTTGCACTAAAACTGACAAGCCGATTTTTTTATTTAAAAATAATACAAAAAACGCCTGTAATAAACTCTTTGTTTTTTGATAAAGTCGCAAACAGGATATTCGAAATATGAAATATATTAATTATGTGTTAAATGTAGATAAAGTGTCTATAGAAAAATACTATAAATTTTTGGATAGTCACTTCCAAGAAAAAGCAAAAAAAATTTCAACCGTTACCAAATATTTGGATTTAGGTGTAAAAATTATAAGATTGCAAATTGCCTGTGAAAATTTTATTCCGAAACTAAAACAGTATTTTTCTTGTTCGTTAAAAGATGATGTTAATAGCTACGATGAAACATTGTATATATGGAAAGATGAAGTTTCATCTTTTATCAACGAACAATATGAATCAAAGCATGTAATGATAGCTTATCAAAGTCAGCGACTTATAAAAATAGATCCGGAAAATAAAATAATAAATGCCGAAAATCCGAAAGAAAAAAAATATTATTTTATAGCCGAAGATTTTTCTTACGAAACACTTTCAAAACAAGGTCATTTGTTTGTTAGACTTATAAGTCAAATAGTAAGATCCGAACATTCGGCTCTTGTTCATTCGGCTGCAGTCGGAATAGATAACAAAGGAGTTTTGATTTGTGCTATAGGCGGCAGCGGAAAAACAACTTTGGCGGTTTCGTGTTTGTTGGATGGATTTCAATATGTTGCGGATGATTATTTGGTATTAAGTAAGAATAACGATGATTTATGTGCATCTCCTATATATTCCATGATAGCTTTAACACCTCATATTTTTAAGCAAATGCCGAATTTAAAGACCGAATTTATATGCGATAATTATAATAATACGAAATATTTGCTTAATACATCTTATTATGACGATAAATTGGCAAGAAAGCTGCCTGTAAAAGCAATCGTTTTCCCGAATATAAAAGATATAAAAGAACCGACAATAGAAAAAACGGACAGAAACAGAGCTATTACTCAAATGGTTTACTCTACGGCAAGCCAAATGGGTAACGATGATGATAAGACTTATATGAAATTGTTGATATCTTTAATTAAAGATTTAAATTTTTATCAAATAAATTTATCATCGAATTTAAGTAAAAATGTTCAAATATTAAAACAATTTATTAAGGAGTTATAAAATGTATAAATTGAATGAAACAAAAATGTTTGCGGATGTGACAAATAATATTGCCATAATAATTAATTCCGAAACCGGAATTTATTATGCAATGAACAATTGCGGAAGTATTGTTTTTCAGGCTTTACTCGACGGCTGCTCAAAACAAACAATCATTGAAAATTTAAAGAAAATAGAAAATTGTCCTTCTGATATCGAACAGAAATTGCAGTCATTTATAGATGATCTTTTACAAAAAGAAATAATTGCAGAAGGCGAACAGTCATCCAAAAATCCTGTTTTCGATGAAACTGTTATCAAACAAGATAATTTTGAGATGAAAGTTTTGGAATATGCCGATGCCCAGGAAATGTTACTTGCCGATCCTATACACGATGTTGACGAAAGTGAAGGTTGGCAACCTGTTTTCAAAGAAGATAATAAAAATGACAAATAAACCGTTGATTTCAATAATGATGCCGACATATAACAACGGCAAATATATAAAACAGGCTATAGAAAGTATTTATGCCCAGAATTACGACAATATAGAAATTATTGTTGTAGATGACGGCTCTACAGACAATACAAAAGAAATATTAAAACAATATAAAGATATAAAATATTTTTATATAGAACATAAAGGCATTCCTTTTGCGAGAAATGTAGCACTTGAAAATTCGAAAGGAGAATATATTGCTTTTTGCGATTCCGATGATTATTGGTTGCCGAATAAAATAAACAAACAGATGCAATATTTTAAAGACCATCCTAATTGTGAAATAGTTTTTACAAAATACGAAAATTTTTTTGAGAATGAAAATCTTAAGACAAACAGAAGAGCTGTTTATGAAAAAAAAGTCGAAGACGTTTTTAAACAATATTTGCCAAGCAGTATTGTGAAAAAATCTTTATTTGATAAATACGGATTTTTTGATGAAAATTTTAATGTATCGGAAGACACTGAATTTTTGTATAGAATTTTTAAAAAAGGTATTAAAGTTAATAATATTATTCCCGAAGTTCTTTATAAAAGAAGAATACACGGAAAAAATGTGTCATTAAAATATAATACAGATGCTGTTAAAAAATATATTGCAACTATATTAAGGAAAGGAGTTTTAAGTAAATGATTTCTGTAATAATTGCGGCAAAGAACGCTTCAAGATATATCAAAGAGGCAATTGATAGTGTAAAAAAACAAAATATACAAGATAGTGAAATAATAGTTGTTTGTGATGCCTGTACGGATAACACAAAACAAATAGCCGAAGATTTGGGGTGTAAAACAATAGAAGTGAATTTTTCTCACATAGGTAAAACAAGAAATGCCGGGCTTAAAGAAGCTAAGGGAGAATACATTTTATATGTCGATTCCGATGATGTTATGGAAAAAGACGGTATATCAAACTTGTATAATGAATTTTTAAAAGATAATACTTTAGAAGCTGTTTTCAGTATGTCTCATGAATTTGTATCTCCGGAACTGTCGGATGCAGATAAAGCTAAACTAAAAGCAAGACCGGACGACTATTTTGGTGCACTTGCAGGTTGCTCCATAATAAAAAAAGAAGTGTTTGATAAGGTCGGGACTTTTGATGAAGTTTTAAAAGCAGGTGATATAGTAGAATTTCAAATAAGATTGCAGCAAAAAAATATTAAAATAAAAAAGATTCCCGTTGTAACTTCGAGAAGAAGATTACATAACAATAATTTCGGCAGAAGTAACAAACAACAGGAATATAAAGATTATATTGCTATTTTAAGGAATAAATTAAATAAAAAATGAATATAAAATTTATTTTTAGTTTGTCTTTCCGTTCCAATCCGTTTCTTTTGGATTGTTCGAGCATGTCCAATTTATATAATTGCTGTCATTGGTACAGTATTTGCAAGTTTCCACACTTTTCTTTAAATATTCTAAAATTTGTTTTGCGGAATTGGAATGAATATTTATTCCTTTAGGTAGGGGAATATTTTTATTAAAATATTTATTATATTTATCGATATAGGCACATATCGGGCAAATATAAATACAATCATCTTTCAATATTGTGCAAATTTTATGCCTGCAGTTTTTAAAGGTGTTTTCCCGATCGTTAGTACCTTTGGGGTTTAAATTTGCAGTGAAAGCCATAACCATTGGTGTTATTGAATGTTTTATTTTAAAAAGAGAAAGCATTTCTTGTATTTGTTTTATTTTGTTTTGAATAGGCATATAATTTGATACTTCTACCGAGATTTTGTTTTTATGTAAGGTGCGAAAAAACTCTTCGGGCATTTTATCCAATAATAAACCGTTTGTGATTAATTCTATTTCGGAATAAGGCAATGCATCTCTCGAAATATTTAATATGTTTATAATGTCGGGATGTAATAACGGTTCTCCTCCCAAGAGCCTAACTTTATCTATTTTACCGAAGATTTCATTTAATCTGCCAAGATGAAAATGCAATATCCTTGCATCCGAAAACTTCGGCTCAGATATGTTTGAAAAATGAGTACAACCGTTACATTTTAAGTTGCAATGGTCAACAATGTGCACTTCAACATATTTTAGTGTCGTACCCAAAAAAATAGCACGAAATATATATTTTAATTTTATAACAAAGGGAAATTTATTCTTTAAAAATTGTTTAAAATGTTTCATGATTTCAATACAATATACTAAAAAAACAAAAAGTTTTCTATGCTTAATTTTATGAAAAAGAATTTTGTTTGAACAATTTGAATTTGAAATGAAAAAACAGTGTTATTTCAAAATAAGATTGTTTTTGTGATATCTTTATTATCGGTGATAACAAAAATCTTAAAATAAAATAAAAATCTTTTAAAAGAAGAAATATAAACTGCATAAAGATTTTTAATTTGTATTTGAAATCGTAATCTGTGGCAAACGGAGTCAACTTTTCATATTTCAAATAATATTTCCTCAATGGGCAATATGAATTCCACGGTTTTTTTTTGCCTGTATAGTGAATTATTTTAGGCTTTTTTATTGATTGTATTAGTCGTTTTCTTAAAGGATGATTCAATAGAACACATATTTGAAGTAAAATAAATACTTGCACATTGTAATGGAGTTCAAGAAGTTTAATTTTACCTTTACAAACCAAATTTATAGCGGTTTGATCAAGATAATAAAGTTCAGCTCCGTATTTTTCTACCGCTTCAAATAATTTTTGCGATATGTTTTCTTGCCGCCACTTTTTTAAATTTATTAATAAAACTCCGCTATTTATGTATGTATCAAAAGATCTAATCGGGCAAAGTATATCAAAATAAAAAGCAACATCTTCTACTGCACCTATATAAAAATCTGTTATGTCCTGCATAAATAATTCTTCTATTCCCGGTAATACTATGATATCGCAATCAAGGTATAATATTTTATCTACATTTTTTAATAAATCTGCAACCAGGAATCTAAAATATGCCGTTTTTGTGATATAATTGTTCTGAAAATCAGGGAAATTGTCAAAAACAGAAATGTTTATTTTTACAAAAGATATTTCACAATCTTTTATGTCCTTTAAGCTTAAAATTTTATTTTTATTTTCATCCGAAACATCATGTTCCAAAATAAAAATATGCAAAGATGTTTCATTTTTGATATTTTTTAATATTGAAGCCATTGTACTACACAATGGTCGTATATAATTATTATCAGTTGTAAAACATATATTAATATCCATAATTCAGTATTATAGCAATTATAACGACATTTTGATATAATACGCGAGTGACAAAATTATTTTAAGAGAAAAATATGAAATATGATTATTTGGTAGTCGGTAGCGGTTTGTATGGATCTGTCTTTGCAAGACAAGCAACCGATAAAGGTAAAAAAGTATTGGTAATAGAAAAGAGAAACCATATTGCAGGCAATATTTATACCGAAAAAATTGAAGGTATAGATGTTCATAAATATGGCCCGCACATTTTTCATACCAATAACAAGACTGTTTGGAATTTTGTAAACAAATTTATCAGCTTTAACAATTTTACATTTTCTCCGTTGGCAAAATATAAAAATGAGATCTACCATTTACCTTTCAATATGTTTACATTCAACAAAATTTGGGGAATTAATACACCGGAAGAAGCCGAAAAAATAATAAACGAGCAGAGAAAAGAAATAAAAACAGAACCTAAAAATTTAGAAGAGCAGGCAATCAGTTTAGTCGGCAGAGATGTTTTTGAAAAATTGATAAAAGGATATACCGAAAAACAGTGGGGGAGAAACTGTAAAGAGCTTCCGCCGTTTATTATCAAAAGATTACCGGTGAGATTTACTTACGATAACAACTATTTTAATGCATTGTATCAAGGAATTCCCGTTAATGGATACACGAAGCTTGTAGAAAACATGTTGGAAGGTATAGAAATAAAATTAAACGAAGATTATTTAAAAAACAGACAATATTATAATTCAATTGCGGGTAAAATAGTTTATACCGGTGCAATTGATGCTTATTTTGATTATAGATTTGGAAATTTAGAGTACAGAACGGTATTTTTTGATGAAGAAGTACTTAATGTTTGTAACTTTCAAAATTGTGCAATGGTTAATTATACCGATAAAGAAACACCTTGGACAAGAATTATCGAGCACAAATGGTTTATGTTCGGTAAAGATGAAAACGGTAATGATTTTCCTAAAACAGTTATTTCAAAAGAATTTTCAAAAGAATGGACTAAAAACGATGAACCGTATTATCCGATTAATGATGAAAGAAATAATTCTTTATATTTAAAATATAAAGAATTGGCCGATAATGAAAAAAATGTTTTTTTCGGCGGCAGGCTGGGAGAATATAAATACTATGATATGGATCAGGTTATAGAATCAGCTTTGAACTTCAGCAAAAAAGAACTTTAATTTAAGAAGAGTGTGTGGAATACTCCGAAAGAAACAGATTGGAACGGTAAAATATAAACTTATGAATAATCCGAAAGTATCAATAATTATTCCTGTATACAATACAGAACAATATTTAAGACAATGCCTTGACAGTGTCATTAACCAAACATTTAAAGACATTGAAATAATCGTTGTTAACGATAATTCTACCGATGGCAGTTATGATATTATCAAAGAATATGCCAAGAAAGATGATAGATTTATAGTTATAAATTTAATACAAACAAAAGAACAAGGAAATGCAAGAAACGAAGGTTTAAAAATAGCAAAAGGAAAATATATAACATTTATAGATTCGGATGATTGGGTTAGGAACGATTTTGTTGAGGTTTTATATAACGAAATTGAAAGGAATGATTTGGATGTTGTTTCCGCATCTCAATATTTTTACGATAATCTGCAAAAACAAATTGTTGATATGAAAGTTGCTCCGGCTAAAGTGCTGAATAAATGTAGTGTGGAAAATTTGCTTATTCCTAAAGTAGAGTTGTTTATTATACCGGTATGGCAGAAAATTTATAGAAAACAGTTTTTGGATGATAATAAAATTACATTTAAACTTTGTTGGCATGAGGATGATGTTTTTCTTTTTGAAACCCTTATAAAAACTGAAAAAATAAAATTTATAGATGATAAAATTTACTTTTATAGGATTAACAGAGAAAATTCTTCGGTATATGGAATGAACAGAGATTTTACTTTATTTAATGCTTTTGACGAATTAAAAAAAATGCTAATAGAAAATGATAAATATGAAGAATATAAAAAAATTTACTATCAATATATATCTACGAGGACAGCAATAAAGTTGACAAGTTTAAATTTACCGTTCTCAAAATTAATAAGCTATTATAATAAATTTAAAAGTTTGTATTATAACGAAGAGTTTGTTAACAATTTTAGTATAGCAAAATTAACTGTAATGATGAAAATGGTAATGATATTATTTTATTTATGTCTTAAATTCAATATGAATTATATTGTTATCGGAAAATTTTGCAGAAAAATAAAGAGAATAATAAAGAGACAATCATGAATATAAAAATTGTAGTAGCAACTCATAAAAAATATAAAATGCCCGAAGATGATATTTTTTTGCCGTTGCATGTAGGTGCGGAAGGAAAGGAAAAAATTGGTTTTATCGGTGATAATACCGGCGAAAATATATCAATAAAAAATCCTTTTTGGTGTGAGCTTACGGGTTTATATTGGGCATGGAAAAATTTAGACTATGATTATCTTGGACTTGTTCATTACAGAAGACACTTCAAAGGAAAAACAAAAAGCAACGATAAACTTGCAACTGTAATAAAAAAGTCGGAAGCGGAAAATATATTAAAACAAACAGATGTTATTCTTCCGACAAAAAGACATTATTTCATAGAAACTTTATATTCTCATTATAAACATACTCACTATATAAAAGATTTGGAAACGACGAAACAGATAATAAAAGAAAAATATCCCGAATATTTAAATGCATTTAATGGTGTAATGAAAAGGAAATCAGCGCATATGTTTAATATGTTTGTTATGAAAAAAGATCTTGTAAATCAATATTGTTCGTTTATATTTGGTATTTTATTTGAACTTGAAAAGCAAATAAATATTTCAGACTATAATAGATATCAATCAAGAGTTTTCGGCTTTGTTTCGGAACTTTTACTTGATGTGTGGATAGAAAAAAAAGAATTAAAGTATATAGAAATTCCCGTTGTTAATATGGAAAAAACAAATTGGTTAAAAAAGGGGTATAGCTTTTTAATGGCAAAATTCTTTAACAAGAAATACGACGGAAGTTTTTAAAAGTAATATTATGTGTTATAATAAAAAATAATAAAGATTTTAATTTGGATCATGAAATGGATAATGTAAAAGTATCAATCATAATTCCTGTATACAATGTAGAACAATATTTAAGACAATGTCTTGATAGCGTGGTAAACCAAACACTTAAAGACATTGAAATTATTTGTATTGATGATGGTTCCTCTGATTCTTCTTTGGAAATCCTGCATGAGTATTCGAGTAAAGATTCGAGAATTAAAATTATAACCCAACAACATGAAGGTGCGGGTGCCGCAAGAAACAAAGGGTTAGCTGTTGCGAACGGTAAATATTTGTCTTTTTTGGATTCCGATGATTTTTTTGAGACTGATATGCTTGAACAGTTGTACAATTGTTCCGAAAAATATAATACGGATATAGTTATTTGTAAATCAAATACTTTTGATAACGGTAACATTAAAGAACAAAATAATATTAAAGATAAGTTACTCCCTAACAAAGAAGTTTTTTCCTCACTGGATATTCCTAAATATGCTTTTCAGTTCCATATGGGTTGGTGTTGGGACAAGTTATATAAAACTTCTTTCATAAAAGAAAAAGGTATTTGTTTTCAAAACATAAGAAGGCATAATGATGCTTTCTTTGCACATATATCAATGATTAATGCTGAGAGAATATATGTTTTAAATAAAAGACTTGTATATTACAGAAAAAACAGAAATGCTTCAATCACACAAGCGAATATAAAAAAAGATGAGTATATCTTTCTTTGTAAAGACATGTTAAAGGAAATAAAAAACTATCTGATTAAAAATAATTTATTTGAAATATTTAAACAAAGCTATGTTAATTACTGCATGTTTACCGTTGCGGAACATTTTAAGTTGTTGTCTTTTAAAACACAGGTTAATTTTAGAAAAATATTTGAAATAGAAAAGTGTAACAGGAAATATTTTTATTCACTAAAATATTTTCGCATATATATTATATCGTCTTATAAAATATTAATATTATTATATAACTTAGTTTCTTTTCATAAGCGGTATTTTTAACATTTTAACGAACGGTTTTTAATAATGAATAGTCCGGAAATATCAATAATCATTCCAATATATAATGCAGATAAATATTTAAGACAATGTCTTGATAGTGTAGTAAACCAAACATTTAAAGACATTGAAATAATTTGCATTGATGACGGCTCTTCCGACAACAGCCTTCAAATACTTAAAGAATATCGGCAAAAAGATGAAAGAATTATTCTTGTTGACTTAAAACAAAATAAGGGTATATCCAATGCAAGGAACGAAGGTATTAAATTTGCAAGAGGGAATTACATTACTTTTGTTGATTCCGACGATTATATAGAACCGGATTATATTGAGTATCTTTATAGTATTTTAAAAACTTTTAATTGTAAAATGTCTGTCTGTATCCATAATGTCATAAAAAAAGGTAAAAAAAAGAAGGTTTTTGATATAAAAGCCGATTATAAATTATCTTCGCAAGAGTGTATAAAAAGACTTTTGTATAATGACGGAATAGATACATCGGCCTGGGCGAAACTTTACGACAAAACGTTGTTTGATAATATAAAATATCCCGAAGGAAAATTGTTTGAAGATATAGCAATTACATACAAGTTATTTATAAAATCAAAAGAAATAGCATGCGGACATTTAGCAAAATATAATTATGTTATAAGAGAAAATTCTATCGTAACAAAGAATTTTGATAAATCAAAACTTGATTTAGTTGAAATGACAGACAATATGGCGGCAGATATTGTTAGTCTTTTCCCGAATTTAAAAAAAGCGGTTTTAAGAAGAAGAGTTTATGCGAGGTTTAGTACATTGAACCAAATGGCAAAAGTTGATAAAAAAAATAGTGATAAGATAAAAGAAATGATAAATTTTATTAAAAAATATAAGTGGAATATTTTAGCAGATAGTAATGTTCCGCTAAGAGATAAATTTGCAGTTTTGTTAATACAAATAAATTATAATTTATATAAATATGTTTGGCGGAAATTTAAGTAGGGGAAAAAGTGCCGAATATTAAAGTATCAATAATCATTCCGGTATATAATGTAGAACAGTATTTAAGGCAGTGCCTTGATAGTGTTTGTAATCAAACATTTAAAGATATTGAAATAATTATCGTTAACGATTGTTCACCTGATAATTCTTTGGAAATAATAAAAGAATATCAACGAAAAGACGAAAGAATAGTTTTGGTTGATTTAAAACAAAATGTCGGTCTTGGATTTGCAAGAAACGAAGGAATGAAAG